>CAIUWU010000241.1 GCA_903902945.1 uncultured Pseudomonadota bacterium | reverse complement strand
TTTTGATTCTGGATGAGCCAACCGAAGGCATTCAGCCTAATATCGTTGCCGATATCGGCGATGTCATCACCAGGCTCAATCGTGAATTAGGCATGACGGTGTTACTGGTTGAACAGAAATTGCCGTTTGCCCGTAAAGTGGCGGATCGGTTCAGTATCCTGGATCGTGGTCGTCATGTTGCTGCCGGGCTCATGCAGCAGCTGGATGATGGCTTAGTCAAAGAATATTTAACGGTTTAAAGCGTAAGGAGTGAGTTATGCCATTGGTAAAAATCAGCATGATGTTGGCTTTGTCTGTTTTCAGTGTCAGTGCTATTGCACATGACAGTCTGGAAGCGGTGTCACAGACTCACGGTCCGTTGAGTCGTTATCTATGGGCCTTTTTGCACCCTTGGCTGGAGCCGCTGGCAACCCCGACCGGATTGCTAGTATTGACATTGCTGAATGCGCTGCTGGTGCTGGCCATTTTTAGACTGCATCGCGTCTATGCCATCTCTGCCAAGCGCTAAGCCTGCCCAGGATGGCTGGCAGGCCTGCTTGCAGCTGGGCTTTGTCGCTTCGGGCGGCAGAACCGTACTTAAGCATCGTAGTCATGTCGGCCCGCTGGCGGTGCAACGGCCGTTTTATCCCGAAGCTGAGGTTTGTCATGTCTATTTGTTGCATCCGCCCGGCGGTGTGGTAGGCGGCGATGAGATTACGATTCGGGTCAGCGCCGAAAGCGGCAGTCATGCCTTGCTCACCACGCCGGCAGCTGGCAAGTTTTATCGTAGTGATGGCCGGGTGGCACAGCAGCGCGTTAGTTTGCAGATTGCGACAGGGGCGGTAGTCGAGTGGTTGCCGCAAGAGACCATCATTTTTGAAGAGGCTAGGGTCAGATCGACTAATCAGATTGACTTGCAGCCAGGTGCCCGATTTATCGCCTGGGAAGTGCTGGCATTTGGCCGGCCTGCCGCAGGTGAAGGCTTCACAGCCGGAATGGCACAGTTGCAATGGCGTATCACTCAGTCCGGTAAAGCCTTGCTTAATGAAAAACTGCTGATCGATGCCGAGGCCTTTAGTGCCCGATGGGGGCTGGCCGGACACGCCTGTTGTGGCAGTCTGTTGGCCTATCCGGCCGACAAGCAGGCGTTGGAAATCGTGCGGGAAATCATCGGTGAACAGGATTTGCGTAGCGTGACCCTGATCGATGGTGTGTTAATCTGCCGGGGTATGGATCAGCGGGCCGATATTATCAGCGCTTTTTTCAAGCAGGTTTGGCAGGCCTTGCGTGAGCCATTATTACAACGTCAGGCGGTTTCGCCGCGAATCTGGGCAACCTGAAGGTTAAGCATTATGGAATTGACTCCAAGAGAAAAAGATAAATTACTGTTATTTACCGCCGCGTTACTGGCCGAGCGCCGTAAAGCGCGCGGCCTCAAATTGAATTATCCCGAAGCGGTGGCCTATATTTCGGCGGCCATCATGGAAGGCGCCCGTGACGGACGCAGTGTCGCCGAGTTGATGGATTATGGCCGAAGTTTGTTGTCACGCGATGAGGTGATGGATGGTATTGCAGACATGTTGCCGGAAGTGCAGGTGGAAGCGACTTTTCCCGATGGCACCAAGCTGGTGACGGTGCATGAACCGATTGTATGAGATTGATGATCAAGCAAAACAGGACAGGATTATGATTCCAGGGCAAATAATGGCTGCCGAGGGTGTGATTGAACTCAATCAAGGACTGGAGAAACGCCAGATGACTGTTGCCAACAGCGGCGACCGGCCGGTGCAGGTAGGCTCGCATTATCACTTTTTCGAAGTCAATCCGGCGTTGGTGTTTGAGCGTGCGCTTAGTCGGGGTTTTCGTCTCGATATTCCGGCCGGAACTGCGGTGCGTTTCGAGCCCGGGCAGCAGCGTGAGGTGATTTTGGTGGCTTATGCAGGCGAACGTAAGGTGTATGGTTTTCGTCAGGCCGTGATGGGGCCGCTGGAGGATGCAGTATGAGTAGCATTAGTCGTCAGGCTTATGCCGATATGTTTGGACCGACCACCGGTGACAGGGTGCGTCTCGGTGACAGCGAATTATTGTTACAGGTAGAGCACGATTACACCGTTTATGGTGATGAGGTGAAGTTCGGTGGCGGTAAAGTGATCCGCGATGGCATGGGGCAAAGCCAGTATGGCCGCGATGTGGCGGTCGATCTGGTGATTACCAATGCCTTGATCATCGATTACTGGGGGATCGTCAAGGCTGACATCGGCGTTAAGAACGGGCGCATCGCTGCGATTGGCAAGGCCGGCAATCCTGATGTGCAGCGTGGTGTCACCATAGTGATTGGCCCGGGTACCGAAGTGATTGCCGGTGAAGGCCAGATTGTGACTGCCGGGGGTATTGATGCCCATATTCATTTTATTTGTCCGCAGCAAATCAGCGAAGCGCTGGCTTCCGGGGTGACCACCATGATAGGCGGCGGCACGGGACCGGCAACCGGTACCAATGCTACCACCTGTACTTCCGGTAGCTGGTATCTGGCGCAGATGATGCAGGCGGTCGATACCGTTCCGATGAATATTGGCTTGCTGGGTAAAGGCAATGCCAGTTTGCCCGCTGCGCTGGAAGAGCAGATCCAGGCTGGCGCCATGGGATTGAAATTGCATGAGGACTGGGGCACGACACCGGCGGCGATTGATTGTTGTCTGGACGTTGCGGACCGTTTTGATGTGCAGGTGGCGATTCATACCGATACCTTGAATGAGTCGGGTTTTGTCGAAGATACTTTTGCCGCCTTTAAAGACCGTACCATCCATACCTACCATACCGAAGGTGCCGGCGGTGGTCATGCGCCGGATATTATCCGCGCCTGTGGTTTGGCCAATGTCTTGCCGTCATCGACCAATCCCACCCGTCCTTATACGATCAACACTGTCGATGAGCATCTGGATATGCTGATGGTTTGTCATCATCTTGATCCGGCTATTGCGGAAGATGTGGCGTTTGCCGAATCGAGAATCCGCCGCGAAACCATTGCCGCCGAAGATATTTTGCATGATCTGGGTGCTTTTTCGATGATTTCTTCCGATTCACAGGCTATGGGCCGGGTCGGGGAAGTGATAATCCGTACCTGGCAGACCGCACATAAAATGAAGCTGCAGCGCGGCAGTCTGGCTGAGGACAATTCAGCGCATGATAATTACCGGATCAAGCGTTACATTGCCAAATACACCATCAATCCGGCGATTACCCACGGGATTGCCACGGATGTCGGTTCGATTGAAGTCGGTAAACTCGCTGATCTGGTGTTGTGGCAGCCAGCGTTTTTTGCGGTCAAACCCAGTCTGGTACTGAAAGGCGGCATGATCGCGATGGCGCCGATGGGTGATCCCAATGCCAGTATTCCCACCCCGCAACCGGTTCATTACCGGCCTATGTTTGGGGCGATGGGCAGAGCGGCAGCCAATACCTCGTTATTGTTTTTGCCGGGAGCCGCTATCGATAATGGGCTGACAGAGCGACTGCAATTGCAGAAACAACCGGCACGGGTGCTCGACACGCGCACTATTGGTAAGCGCGATTTGCATCACAATAGTTATCAGCCTGTCATTGAAGTGGATCCGCAAACCTATTCGGTGCGGGCCGATGGGCAGTTGCTGCACTGTGAACCGGCCAGCAGTCTGCCGTTTACCCAACGTTATTTCCTGTTTTAACCATGCTGAAATTAACTGAAATTGAATCTCATGATCCGGCTGCCGATGATCAGCTGACGCTGTCTTATGACGACAGACAGCGTAGTCGTTTACCGGCTACTACCGATAAAGGCATTGCGGTTGGGCTGTTTTTGCCGCGAGGTCATATTTTGCGCAGCGGTATGGTGTTGACTGGAGTGCAAGGCTATCGGGTGCGGGTGAATTCCGCTCTGGAAGAATTGTCGGTGGTTAAATGTGATGATCCGCTGCTGTTTGCGCGGGTTTGCTACCACCTTGGCAATCGCCACGTCGCCTTGCAGATTTTGCCTGGTGAAGTGCGTTATTTATCTGATCATGTGCTGGATCAAATGGTGCAGGGTTTGGGGCTGACAGTGAGTTATCAGCAACTGGCTTTCGATCCCGAAGCGGGCGCTTATAGTAGTCATGGCCACTGATATCCGGCTGGTCAGGCTGTTGCAGCTGGTCAGTCCTTCCTTGCCGATCGGCATGTACAGTTACTCGCAAGGCATGGAGCGGGCGATTGATGACGGCTGGCTGGTCGATGCCAACGATTGTTACCAGTGGTTATACGGGATTCTGCAGCATGCCCAGACTCCGACTGATGCGGCTTTCTTAAGTCGTTTACACCAGGCATGGCTGGTTGGCGATAGTGCGGCGGTGGCTTTCTGGAGTGCTGAGCTGATCGCCTGTCGTGAAACCCAGGAACTGCGCGATGAAGACCGCAAAACCGGCCAGGCGCTGGCGCGTTTGTTAATCAATTTTGATCTGACCGAAGCTCAGGTCTGGTTGCGTGAGCCCGATGCCACGCTGGCTACTTTGTTCAGTCTGGCTGCCGTGAAATGGGGAATCGATGCGCAGGATACGCTGACAGCGTATCTATGGGGCTGGCTGGAAAATCAGATTTTGTCAGCCATCAAACTGGTGCCTTTGGGACAGGTTGCCGGACAGCAGTTGCTATACCGGCTGGCATCCGAAATTCCTGGCTGTGTGCAGCGGGCACTGGCTTTGGCGGATAGCGAAATCGGCGGCAGTGTCTGGGGGCAGGTGGTCGCCAGTAGTCGTCATGAAATGCAATATTCGCGTTTATTTCGTTCTTGAGTAAAAAATATGACTAAAAAACCAGTATTAAGAGTGGGTGTTGGCGGGCCGGTGGGCTCAGGAAAAACCGCGTTGGTTGATGCTTTATGCAAGCGGATGCGTGATGATTATGAAATTGGTGTAGTGACCAATGATATTTATACCCGCGAAGACCAGCAGTTTCTGATTCGCAGTCAGGCTTTGGCAGAAGAACGGATTTTGGGTGTGGAAACCGGCGGCTGCCCGCACACGGCGATTCGCGAGGATGCTTCGATGAATCTGGCGGCTATCGATCAATTGTGTGAAAACTGGCCGGAGTTGGACTTCATTTTGGTCGAAAGCGGCGGCGATAATTTGAGTGCGACATTCAGTCCTGAGCTGGCTGATCTGACGATTTATGTGATCGATGTCTCGGCAGGCGACAAAATTCCCCGAAAAGGTGGCCCGGGCATTACACGTTCCGATTTGCTGGTGATCAATAAAATTGATCTGGCGCCTTATGTGGGAGCCTCGCTGGAGGTGATGGATCGCGATGCCCGCAAAATGCGCGGCGAAAGACCTTTTGTGTTTACCAATATCAAACAAGGGCAGGGGCTGGAAGCGATTGAGCGCTTTATTGTCGAACAAGGCATGTTGGCCGGTTAACTGATTGAAAAGCTGCGATTGACTCTCAGTGTGAAACATGGGCGCGGGCTTCTTAATGGCCTTGATTTATATCGATCTTGTGATGGGACTCGAACCCGCGACCGGCTGATTACAAATC
>CAIUWU010000240.1 GCA_903902945.1 uncultured Pseudomonadota bacterium | reverse complement strand
CGGAAATTGCCCGACCGGGCAGCGGCAGGGATGCCGCTGGCGGGCAGAGGGTCAGGAAGACCCTTCTGCCCGCCCCGGGCTCAGGCCTGGCAGCGCAGGAAGACAGCGGCATCGGGGCGGCATTTCTTTGGGTACTTTCTTTGGCCGAGCAAAGAAAGTACCGCGCCCGCCGGTGCGCGAACCGGCACTCAAACCACGCGCGCAGCGCACAAAACCAACAAGCCGTGCACTCACCAAAAGCCTAAAAACCAAGCAACCAATACCAAAAACAGCAGACTCCCAAGCCTCCTGCACTCTGGATCCCGTCAATCCCTGCCGGGATGACGGCTTCGGTTCAGCTAATCCCTGTCGCGATGACGACTTTGATTAAAGCCGTCATGGCCAACGCAGTAAAGCAATCCAGCAGACGCCGCTACGGTCTTAAATCCCGTTCACCACATCGGCAATCAACTGCGGGCCACGGTAGATCAGGCCGCTGTAAATCTGTAACAGACTGGCGCCTGCTGCCAGTTTCTGCCGGGCATCTTCTGCCGAAAAAATCCCGCCGGCAGCAATGATTGGCAATTTACCCTGCAATTCTGCCGCCAGGCCGGCTACCACGCGGGTCGAAGCCTCTCTGACCGGCGCACCGCTCAGGCCGCCGGCTTCGGCGGCATAGCGATGACCCTGCACCGCCTCACGGCTGATGGTGGTATTGGTGGCAATCACCGCGTCCATTTCAAACGCCAGCAGCAAAGCGGCAATATGACGAATTTCCTCGTCATCCAGATCAGGGGCAATTTTGACCGCAATCGGCGTGTATTTGCCGTGCTCGGCCTGCAAACGCAGCTGCTCGGCTTTCAGCGCTTCCAGCAATAATTTGATTTCGTCACCCTGCTGCAACTGGCGCAGATTTTTGGTGTTGGGCGAGGAAATATTGATCGTGATGTAACTGGCTGCCGCGTAGCTTTTGCGCAGACCAATCAAATAATCCTCTCGCGCATTTTCAATCGCGGTATCGGCGTTTTTACCGATGTTGATACCCAGAATTCCCTGATAAGCACTGGATTCGACCTGCGCCAGCAAATGCTCAACGCCCTGATTATTAAAGCCCATGCGGTTAATGATCGCCTGATGCTCCGGCAATCTGAACAAGCGTGGCTTCGGGTTGCCGGGCTGCGGGCGCGGGGTGACGGTGCCGATTTCAATGAAACCAAATCCCAGCGCCGCCAGCGCATCGATGTAATCACCGTTTTTATCCAGCCCGGCCGCTAGCCCCAGCCGGTTTTTGAAATTCAGCCCCATCACCGTCACCGGCTGATCGCTAATGTCTGGCACCGTCAGTGCCGAGACGCCGGTCTGATGCGCCAGCTTTAATAATTCAAGGGTCAGGTGATGGGCGGTTTCGGCATCGAGCGCAAACAGCAACGGCCGCAGTAAAGGATAAAGGTTCATAGCATTCACACTAATTAAGTAAATTTATAAGCGGCTCAGACGCGCCAGGCATAGGCTTGCGGATCGAGTTCCGGTGCGCGCTGCAACAGCAAATCCGCCAGCAAGCGGGCGGAAGCAGGGCCCATCACCAGACCGTTACGGAAATGGCCGACATTGATCGCCAGATTGCTGATTTCGGGATGCAAACCTATAGTCGGCACACCTTGCGGTGATCCCGGCCTTAATCCGGCCCAATGGGTTTCCACCGGATAAGCCTTTAAGGCCGGCAGCAGATTAACCGCAAAATCATACAGCTGCTGATGGGCGGCGGCGGTGGTGGTTTTATCGAAACCGGCGTCTTCGACAGTACTGCCGGCCAGAATTTTGCCGTCACGGCGTGGAATCAGATACTGATCGCCGTCCAGCACCATCGTATTCAAGGTATCGGGTTGAGCGGCAAACAGCAGCATCTGGCCTTTTACCGGCCTGACCGGCAAATCAGTGGCATGATTGGGTAACAAACTGTCCAGCAATGCTGCGGTCCAGGCACCAGCAGTGATAACCAGTTGCTGAAAATGGAAAGTCTGCTCGCCAGTGGTCAGCGAAGTCAGCCGGTTGCCGCTCAGCCGGATCTGTTCGATCTCGGCGTTTTCGACAAACCTAACGCCAATCTGCCGCAGATAAGCGGTTAACGACTTGAGCAGTCTGGGATTACGAATCTGGGCAATCTCCGGCAACCATAACGGTTGCTGATATTCACTGTGAATGGCGGCCAACGGCTGCGGCGCAGCACAGTGATAGGCAACGCCATAATGCTGACACCAACTGATCGCGGCATCGCGATCAGGATTCTTGCAAATCAGCATCCCGCAGCGACTCCATTCCGGATCAATCCCGGTTGCTGCCAGCAATTCGGCATTCAATTGCGGATAGCGGGAAATACTGCGCACCACCAGTTCGGAAATCGCCGCCGGCTGCCGCCAGGGATAAATCGGCAACAAAATGCCGCCGCCTGCCCACGACGATTCCCGTCCCAGCGCCTTGCGCTCCAGGACGGTAACCTGGCAACCGGCCAAAGCTAATTCGCGGGCAGTCAGCAAACCGCTGATACCGCCACCGATAATTAATATATCTGTCTTGTCAGTCATCAGAGACCTATGAAAAATGCTGCGACGGCACCGGCGTCATCTGATTTGGCTCAGACACCGTCTGCATGGGTGATTCAGTTGTTTTATTTAGCTTAGCGGTTCGGGACTGGATTGTCGAAGTAAACCTGACAGAAAAATGATCGATTCGCTGCAAATACTGCTTGGCAGCAGCGGCTTGCGCACCGGAAAACGTCAGCCAGCAGCAACTTTAAAAGCGCTTGAAGGCTGGATAAACCACAGCTTAAAACCGGTTTTTAGCCGTAGCCAAATCAGCCACTAACTGTTGCTTTTTTTTAACATTTCGACAAACGACATTATCAAAACAAGATATATTATTGATATTAATCAATTTTTTTGTTCAAAAAAAACAACCAAAAAACTTGAACCCATGCACCATTGCTGTTAGTATTGCCCCCGTTAAAAAATCCTGTGTTGCTCAGACGCAAAACAGACTTAACAATAACAACCCTTGGGGGGGAAATTCACAATGACATTCAACAAAAACAAATTAGCGTTAGCTATTGCTGCTACTGCCCTGTCAGCAGCGGTAATCGCTCCACAAGCACAAGCTGCCAACCGTTCTGAAGACGCTTCTGCCAGAAAAACCGAAGCTTTGGAAATGAAACTGGAGCAAATGCAAGCCACTATGGCTGCCATGCAAGCTGAACTGAGCCGCGTTAAAAAAGAATCAGCTGACGCGACAACAGCCAGCGCTAAAGTTCAGGAACTGGACCACTGGATGGCATCTGTGAAATCGGCTCCTGAAGGTGTGGCTTCTAAAGACAACCTGATCATGGTTCGTGGTGGTTTCTCGAACCTTGATCACGCGAGAGGCTACGGCGCAGATTTAAGCTCTCTTGAATTAACCAACGGCTCGCTACTTAGCAACAACAATAGCAACCAAGGTTTCTATTTCGGTGGCGCATTCGATTATAACGTCAACAATGACCTGTTCGGTCTGATGGATCACACCTCGTTTGCTGTTGAATTGGGCATTGAATACGACCAATACGGCAAAGGCACAAATCAATTTACTGGCAACTCTGCCACATTGTTGGGATTACCTGTAACAACTGCCAATGGAACAAAATCTCTCGATGCACGTCTGAGACTGAGCGTCGCTCCAAAAATCAAATTCATGCATGACAGCAAACTGCGTCCTTGGATCATTCCTGTAGGCGCCGAAATCAACGTGTTGGGCGTACCGTCTAACGCGGTTTCTGTACTGAACTCTGGCATGCAATTCGGTGCCGGTGCGGATTACGAACTGTTCAGAGGCATCGTGGTCGGCGCGGACACTCGTTACCACTACTCAACCAGCAAACTGGACGGCGTTCCAACCGACGGTTTCACCACCGGTGGTTACGTCGGTTTCAAATTCTAATTTGTTACCGTTACCCGCTTGACAAAAAAGGGAGGCTTCAAGCCTCCCTTTTTTTATGCCTGAAATCCGGTGGTATACTCAGCCGCAATTTTTAACCCATTCCTGTTCATGAAAACGCTCTATCCCGAAATTACCCCGTTTAAACAGTTTTTTCTCGCAACCGCCAGCCAGCACAGTGTCTATATCGAACAATCCGGCAATCCGGCCGGGATTCCGGTAATTTTCCTGCACGGCGGCCCCTGTTCCGGCACCAAGCCCGATCACCGGCGTTTTTTTAACCCCGCCCGTTATCACATTGTCTTGATGGATCAGCGCGGCTGCGGCTTATCGACGCCGTTCGGCGAACTGCGCGACAACAACACCCAAGGACTGATCGACGACATCGAACAACTGCGCCAGCAGCTACGGATACCGCAATGGCTACTGTTTGGCGGCTCCTGGGGCGGCACCCTGGCTTTGCTGTACGCTCAGCAGTATCCGCAACAGGTAATGGGCATGATTCTGCGCGGCGTGTTTCTGGCCCGGCAAACCGATATGGACTGGTTTTTAAACGCTGACAGCGGTGTCAGCCGCATTTATCCGCAACGCTGGCAAGCCTTGCAAGACAGCCTGCCGGCAACGGCCAGCGGCAATCTGCTCCAGCAGCTATACCAGAGCATATTCGGTGACGATAGCGCGGCAGCGAAACAAGCTGCCGGGCAATGGATGGCCTGGGGTGGCCAGGTGGCGCTGGGCAATGCCTATCAGCACAGCGACCAGCCGATCAGCGATCAGGATTTACTGCAGGTCAGAATGGAACTGCATTACGCCCATCATCACTACTTTATCGACGACAACCAGATTCTGAACCACTGCCAACAACTGCAACAGATTCCGACCATCATCATTCACGGCCAGCATGATCTGACCTGCCCGCTGGAAGCCGGCTGGCGTTTGCAGCAGGCTTTGCCGCAGGCTGAATTTGTGGTGTTGCCCAATTCGGGCCACATCGCCAAAGGCGAGGAAATGATAGATGCACTGGTCACCGCTGCCGACCGGATGGCCGAGCAGCTTTAGCACCCTCCACGCAAGGATTTTTATGACTCCCGCTAAAAAACGCCTCATCATCGCCATGACCGGCGCCACCGGTGCCATTTATGGTGTGCGAATGTTACAAATTCTGCGCGAACAACCGGACTGGGAATCGCATCTGGTGATTTCCCAGGCCGGCCTGGTAAATCTTAAATACGAACTGGATATGGACCGCGCCACGCTGTATGCCTTGGCCGATGTCACCCACGGCATTAACGACATTGCTTCCAGCATTGCCAGCGGCTCGTTTAAAACCGAAGGCATCGTGGTGGCGCCCTGTTCAATGAAAACCCTGGCGGCGATTGCGCACGGCTTCGGTGACAACCTGATTTCCCGCGCCGCCGATGTCGCCCTGAAAGAACGCCGCAAAACCGTGCTGATCCCCCGCGAAACGCCGTTGAATCTGGCTCATATCCGCAATATGGCCGCCGTTACCGAAATGGGCGGCATTATTTATCCGCCGATGCCGGCGTTTTATAACAAATCCGACTCGCTGCGCAGCATGGTTGACGAAGGCGTAGGCCGGATTTTAGACATGTTCGGATTGGAAATTGACGGTTTATATCGTCCCTGGCAGGGACTGGAAAAGGAGAAATCCTGATTTTTTTAGCGGGTGTTTTTTAGGCCATCTGCTGCAAGCCGGATCAGCCTCAGCCCAGAGCTCACGGGGGCTGAGCACTTATCTAAAATAAGAATATCGAACAAAATCAAGCAATTAAACGAACGCTGTTTTATTGAAAAAGGCATTTTTTGCTTGCCGGAGGGTTTTTAATCAGTTAACCTCAACCCCGCTCATGCAATACATAAACCACTTAGGGGAGGTAGCTGATGAGTAAAAACCTATGGTTAGTGCGAACATTGCTGGCAGTTTTCATGGCATTGTTCAGTTCACTGGCCGCTGCGGATGTCACCACATCCTGGGATGTTGAAGATAAGTTAAGCGGTATTGCCTCTTACTTCAGCGATAAACTTCACGGTCAGCGTACCGCCAACGGCGAGCGTTATGACAAATATGATTTAACCGCTGCACATGCCAGCCTGCCTTTCGGGACGGTGTTGCGTGTGGTAAATCTGGACAACAACCACAGCGTGGATTTGCGGATAAACTCTCGGGTTCATCACAAAAATAAACGTCTGCTGGATGTGTCTAAACAGGCTGCCAAGGAACTGGGTTTCCTCAGATCCGGGCTTGCCAGAGTTGAAGTAACCATTATTCAGCTCGGCGAAGCGTAACAGCCCGTTCATTACCTTAGCGGCACAATTGGTTGTTGCCGCTAAGGAAATGATCGACTAGGCAATCAGCTTCAAATATTTCTGATACAGACTGTCCTTATCTTCCGGTACTGCGGGGTCTTTGCTGATACAGTCTACCGGGCACACTTCCAGACATTGCGGCTTGTCATGATGACCGACACATTCGGTACATAAGGCCGGATTGATCACATAAATCTCTTCACCTTGCGAGATGGCGCCATTCGGGCACTCAGGCTCGCAGACATCACAATTAATACATTCGTCACCAATTAACAGTGCCATGGTTTACTCCGTTGCAAATTTGTTGATTAAACGTTGTCTGACCGACTCCGGCACAAAACTCGACACATCACCTTTTAACTGGGCGATTTCGCGAATCATGCTGGAGGAAATAAATTCGTATTGTTCCGCCGGGGTCAGGAACACGGTTTCGATGTCCGGCGACAGACGGCGATTCATCCCGGCCAGCTGAAATTCGTATTCAAAATCCGACACCGCCCGCAAGCCGCGAATGATCACCTTAGCCTGATGCGCTCGGGCACAATCGACCAGCAGGGTATCAAAACCGATCACTTCGACATTGGGAAAACCGGCCACCACGTTCTGAATCAGCTCGACCCGCTCTTCAAGGCTGAATAAAGGTCTTTTGCCCAGACTGGTGGCTGCCGCAACGATCACCCGGTCATAGAGCTTGGCTGCCCGGCAAATCAGGTCTAAATGGCCGTTGGTAATCGGGTCGAAAGTGCCCGGATAGATGGCGGTGATATTCATTAAACGGCTCGGACGCTAAAAAAGGCCGGCATTTTAGCAGATCCGGCAAGCTAGCGTCTTAGCCGCCCGTATGACCAGTAAGCGGCGCAGGCGCCTTCGGATGACACCATGCAGGATCCGACCGGATTTTCCGGGGTACAGACCGTCCCCAGTAATGGGCAATCCTGCGGCTTTTTGGCGCCGCGCAGAATTGCCGGACATTCGCAGCCTTTCACTTCTTTAGCCGCGCTGTCTGACAAGCTGAAACGCTGCTCGGCATCGAATCCCGCGTAATCGGCATGCAGCTGCAAGGCACTGTCGGCAATTTGCCCCAGCCCGCGCCACTCAAAACTCGGCCTGAGCGCAAACACCTGCGCCATCACCTGCTGCGCCTTGAGATTGCCGGTGGCAGTCACCGCCCGACGATATTGATTTTCAACCTGATACTGGCCAGCATTGATCTGTCTGACCAGCATCAGCACCGACTGCATTACATCCAGCGGCTCGAATCCGGCAATCACAACCGGTTTGCGATAGCGTTCGGCTATCGGCTGATAAGGCTGCATCCCAATCACCGTGCTGACATGCGATGGCCCCAGAAAACCATCGACCGGTAAAGACTCCGGCGCAGCCAGCAGCGCAGTCATCGCCGCTGGTGTCAGCACATGATTACAAAATACCGAGAAATTGCTCAGCCCCAACTGGCGCGCCTGTTGCAGCGCAATCGCGGTGGCTGGCGTAGTGGTTTCGAACCCTATCGCCAGAAACACTACCTGACGCTGCGGATTCTCCAGTGCAATCGCAATCGCCTCCTGACTGGACTGAATCATCCGTACATCGCCACCGCCGGCCTTGGCTTTCAGCAGGCTGTGTCTGCCGCTGGCGGGAACCCGCAATAAATCAGCATAGGTACACAGAATCACGCCATGACGCTCGACCAGCTCGATGGCATTATCGATCCGCGCCATCGGCAGCACACAGACCGGGCAACCGGGACCATGGACAAATTCGAGATTGGTTGGCATCAGATCGGCGAGACCATAGCGAAAAATGGCGTGAGTATGACCACCGCAAAACTCCATCAGTCGGTAATGGCGGTCGCTGTCGACGCTATCGGCAATCGCTGCCGCTAATTGCTGCGCCAGCTGCGGCTGGCGGAACTCATCGATATATTTCATGCGCCAGTCATCAATCCGGCTTCTGCGAATAACGCCAGGGTTGCCGCAGCTTCGGCCTGATCGATTTTTTGCAAGGCAAAGCCGACATGAATCAATAGATAATCACCGACCTGCACTTCATCGACCAGCGCCAGCGACACCTCAACCCAGACCTGATCGACAGCGACAGTGGCCATATTTTGTTGGGGATTGATTGCCACCACCAAGGCAGGAACGGCTAGACACATAATCAGCCTGCTGCCGCGTGGCTGAGCACAGCAGCCCGCTGACTGATCAGCCAATCCAGCCATTGCTGAAAACCTGCGCCGCTGCGGGCCGAGAGCATGATTACCTCGATGGCCGGATTAACTTGTCTGGCATAAGCGATACAACGCTCGACATCAAAATCCAGATAAGGCAGTAAATCGGTTTTATTGAGAATCATCAGCCCGGCAGCATGAAACATATCGGGATATTTAAGCGGCTTATCTTCGCCTTCGGTGACTGACAGAATCACTACTTTACAGGCTTCGCCCAGATCAAAACTGGCCGGACAGACCAGATTGCCGACATTTTCGATGAATAAAAAATCCTGCTGGGCCGCCAGCGCCTGCCAGGCATGCCCGACCCGCTCGGCGTCGAGATGACAGCCTTTGCCGGTATTAATCTGTCTGACCACGACACCGGTCGCCCCGATCCGCTCGGCATCACGGCTGGTTTGCTGATCACCTTCAATCACGGCCATCCTGGCCTGACCCTGCAAGCGATTGATGGTTTCGACCAACAGCGTGGTTTTGCCGGAACCGGGACTGGAGACCAGATTCAGCGCCAATACGCCGTGTTCGGCAAACTGGCGCCGGTTGTGTGCCGCAAACTGGTTGTTGCTGCTGAGAATGTCCTGCTCGATCTGCAGCATCCTGGCGGGTTTCAAACCAAAAACATGACTATGCCGGGTTTGATCGGCATGGCTATCACCACAGCCACAGACTCCACACATCAGACCACCTCTAAATGTTTAATTCGCATTTGTTCACCGTCTTTAATCTGTACCGGAAACTGACCACAATTGGGGCAGGCATCATAACGCAGCTGCAGCGCTACCGTCTGCGCACAATGCGGACACCAGCCCTGACCGGCTACGTCGATGATTTCCAATACGGCCTGATCGGCAACCGAACCGCGCATCACACTGTCAAAACAAAAACGCATCGCCTCGGCATCAACACCGGATAGCTGGCCTATTTCCAAGCAGACGGTTTTGACTTGCTGAAACTGCGCCGACTGTGCCTGCTGCTCAATCAGTTGCAAGACACTTTCACATAGGGAAAGCTCATGCATAGGCGCACTCGGGGCAATTGACGCCTGGTTGCAAGCGACACTCGCAACCAGGCTGCAGATTATTAATTAATGACTTTGTGACCACGCTGCCTCATGCAGTTGGTATAAGCACGCTGGTACTGATCTTCGGCTTCCAACCCTTGTTTGGCGCCACCGCCAATACCACCGGCTGCCGCACCCAGCGCGGCACCGGTGGCCGGATTGCCGACGACGGCACCCAGCGCCGCGCCTCCCGCTGCGCCGATCAGCCCGCCGACACCGGCACCAATCGCGGTTTCTTTGGCGGTTCCGCCGGAAGCCTGTAAGGCCAGTTGCTTGCATTCCTGCATATCGAAATTGATCCGACCAGCATTGGGATCGTTATAAGGATCGACGGTAGGCGTCCAATTGGTTTGCGATGCACAACCGCTGATAAATGCGGTAGTGATTAGCACCGGAATAAGGATCATTTTTTGCATAATTCACTCCCAAACCAATATTGACAAAATAATTAACCGGGCCGAGGTTAGCCGATTTTTTAGAAATTGAAAATAGCCGCCGACCGCCCGGCGATAATCCCGCTGATTGAAAACCCGATACTTAATGATTAACCGCCAGTTAGTGATTAAACAATAAGGCGTATTTGAAGAAAATAGCTTGCAGATATAGGTCCCGCCTGGAAATCTCAGGGCAAAAAAAATGCGGCTTTAAGCCGCATTCAGAGGGAGGATATCAAGACTCTTTCCCTTAGGAGAGGGAGCGCATACAAGAGTTGCTGTCAGTTTAATCAAACCTTGCCGGCCTGAAAATGTGGCAAATTGTCGCGCGACCAATAGCTCCTGATCTTGGGTTTTATTTTGCGCCTTTGGCTGCCTGATTGGTCCAGAAAGGCACTGCCAATATGAATAAGCTCAACAACCAGTTTAATAACTGCTGATTAAAAAATGTGTATTTCAGCGCATACGGCAAACCCTCGAAAAAACCGGGATGAGCCAGAATAAAATCCCTGCCCACCATAAATGCTTTGGTTTCACCGATTCCCAGCGCCAGCATAGCGATTAATAACGCTGCCGCCACCTGACGGTCACGAGCACCGCGACCGCCGGCAATTTCGGCAAAATTCAGCGCCAAGCGTCGACCTGCAAACCAGTGACAAACCACCAGAGCCACAATACCGGCCACAGGGATTGCCAGCTGTTCATTGGGAAAGCTCAGATAACGGCCATTGATAGCCAGCATCAGGGTTTTGTAGAAGGCTAGGGCGATGAACCCCAGATAAAAATTTCTTAATTTAGAGTCGGCGACAATGTTCTGCGCACTGAAACCGGCCAACAGGCGCGCCATCAGCAGTATGATCAAAACCGCATTCGCCGCCACTACCACCAGCGTGTAAGCCCGTTGCGCCAGACTGTAGCTGGTATACCAATCGAGATCGGCAACGGCGACCAAATCAGCACAGAACCACTGACCAAAGCCCAAGACCAACAATAACGGCAGCAGCGCCAGTGTTTTAAGCTGCTTATAAAAGCCAATCAGCAATCCCAATAACAGCAGGCTGGCGATGGCATAGTGTCGCGCCCAATCTGGCTCTTCATAAACCGGTCCGGTTAATGGAAAGACCGGTTCGCGATCGGCAGAAAACAATCCCCAATTGGCACCGACCACCCCTTCGAGATTACTTTTCCAGGGCTGATTGAAAGCTTCGACGATGTTGTAATCAAAGCCATGATGTCTGGCGACCTGAATCATGCCGCGAATGAACCTGGCTTCATTGACCACGCTGGGTATCGCCAGCCCCCGCTGACGACCTTCACTCGGCCAGCCTGACTCACCAATCAGAATCGGTTTGCCGGGCGCAATGCCTCTGGCCTCGTCATCGACCTGCTTAACAATTTTTTCCAGATGCTCGCTGGCATTATCGACAGAAACCGGCTCGTCTTCCCAGTAAGGCAAAATATGGATGGTGATGAAGTCGACTTCGGCAATTAATTGCGGGTGCTTCATGTACATTGACCAGACATCGGCATAAGAAACCGGCTGCTTGACCGCTTTTTTGACTTCGCGGATATAGGCAATCAGATGATCGACATCCAACTCGCCTCTTAACAGCACTTCGTTACCCACAATCACCCGTTTGACGACATCGGGATTGGCGTTGGCAGACTGAATCAGGGCGTCTACCTCTTTGCGGTTATTCAGGGCAATATCGCCAATCCAGGCGCCCTGCAGCATTTTCAGACCATATTTTCTGGCCAGCTCCGGCGTCGGCTGCATGCCCCCCAAACTGGAATAGGTGCGAATGGTTTCGGTTTTGTCGGCCAGCAACTTAATGTCTTCTTCGACATGATCAGCCAGCGGATAGATTTTTTCCAGGGGACTGAAGCCCTCGCGGAACGGCGCAAATGACAGACTCATCAGCTTGCCGGAAGGCACATCGGTACCGGCATCCTGGGGCTGATTCCGATACCAGTCGATGGCACCATGAGTTAAGACAATGAAACACAGACAAACCAGTACTCTGACAGATTGCATATCGCTATACGCTATTAAGAAGTTACAAAAATTGAAAATTGCCCAGATCGGCAAGCGGCGCTTAAAGAGCACGGGATTATAACAGCCCCTTCGCCAATACCAGCGCCAGATCAGCCAAACCCAAACCCTCTGGCAATCAAAAAAGGCAATGGTAAGCTAGGCCTTAAATAATTTCTGTACTTTACCTATGGGTTCTGGTTACAGTACCGAGGTTTTTTTTGATATTGGGCACCAATGCTCAGTAGCACTTTATGTATTTTTATGAGGCTTTTTATGCATAAAAAATTTCTTCCCGTTTTGTGTAGTGCATTGTTGCTGCCGATGTCGGCCAATCTGCTGGCGGCGACCAATAAGCTGCCGGAAAGCACTAACGTAAAATTAGGCACAGTAGAGGAAGTGTGCTCGGAATTTACTGATCCGAAATGGCGGGATGCTCAAGTGATTGATGGCGTTGAGATTCAGGAATCCAAAATGTGTAATCCTGACAATCCCAACGATATTGCCGCTTTCGTCAAGGGTACCAACAATGTCTCGATGTCTACCCTGATGGAAACCCAGCTGGCTGCCGACGCAATTACCGCCACTAATGATATGGACGGCGACGGTGACCCCGACCATTACATCATCAAACTGGAGATTGCCGAGCTGAACGGCCATTCTCCTGACATGAAAGAGCCGACAACAACCTTTGATATCGCGCCGGGCATTCAGCCCACTTTCTGGGTTTACGCGCCCAAAACCCGCGACATGTCGACTCTGAGCTTGTACGAACCGATTGCCAATCCGTTGCTGCGTGCGCCTTCACCGGTGATTCGCGTGGAGCAGGGCGACATTATCTGGATCGTCCTGGAAAACAATCATTACATGCCGCACTCGATCCATTTGCACGGCGTTGACCATCCTTATATGGATCACAGCGGTGAAGGCAATGATGGCGTGGGCCAGACCGGCCAGATGGACGTGATGCCTGGCAGCAGCAAAACCTACGTCATTAAACCCCGTCAGCCCGGCACCATGTATTATCACTGCCACGTTCAGCCTCATACCCATATTCCGATGGGTCTGCAGGGCATTTTCGTGGTTGAGGAAAACCGCCCCAACAACTGGGTACAAACCTTTAATGTCGGCGCCGGCCAGGTGCGTCATCCGTCGGTGGCTGTCAAAGAGAAATATGCTGGCGAATATGACTTGCACTACCAGTCAGTCGATAAAGAACTGCATGAACTGGTGCGTTCGGCCAACGATCCTCGTCTGGTCGCCAGACGCATGAATCAGGAATATGACATCACCGAAGCCACTGATGACTATTACATGCTCAATGGCCGCTCATTTCCCTACACCATCCGCGAATCCTTGATTCTGATGGAAGAAAATAAAAAGGTGAAACTGCGGATATTGAACGGCCACACCGATTCTTTTGCCATGCACATTCATGGCCATAAACCGATGGTTACCCATTACGATGGCGTCGATAACGGTCCGTCCACTTATATCAAACGCGACGTTCACGCCATGTCGCCAGCCCAGCGTCTGGATCTGGAATTAAGCGGGGTTGATAACGGTCTGGATAGTTTTGGTCAAGGCGTCTGGATGTTCCATGACCACGTCGAAAAATCGTTCACCACCAATGGTGTCGGTGAAGGCGGCGATATCAGTCTGGTGGTCTACAAAGGCTTTGCCGATGAACGCGGTATTCCCAAATTACACGGCATGAGTCTGGCGCCTTACTTCACCAAAGAGTTCTGGCAAGGCAAATACCCGATGTGGCAGGATTATGACGCTTGGAAAAGCTTGGGCTTGCCCGCCATCAAGGAAACCAAAGACAAAGCTTTCGTGCCTGTAGCCCCCAAAGCGCCTTTATCTGCTAAAGACGCTGCCGCTGACAGCGATGATTCATCGATCCTCGGTCAGCTAATTTACGGCATCATCCTCGGTTTGCTGGCTTACTTCGTGTACAGCAAACGCGAAAAAATCCTGGCCTGGGCCAAGAAATAAGCCATAAAAAAGCGGATATGCTTTCCGGCATATCCGCTGTCTTTTCATCCAAGGTGTTTTCAGCCTTTATTTAGGCACATAGCCTTCCGGCAACTCAAAACCGCCGGCAAACAAAAACTTCTCTCGCTCCGCTTCCAGAATCTTTTTGGCAGCCGGATCAAAACTAGCCAAGCGGCGTTCATTGATAATCATGGTCTGCATACCCAGCCATTCTTTCCAGGCTTGTTTGGAAATGTGGTCATAAATGCGCTGACCATTGACGCCGGGAAAGGGCGGTGCTTCCAATCCTTCGGCTTCGATACCCAGTTTCATGCATTTAACCATTCTCGCCATCATTAATCTCCGTATGTAATTGTTGTAGCAGGCGCTTGATCGGCGCCGGCAGACCCAAGTTTTTAATGTCGGCAGCTTTATACCAAACTGAATGATCCGCTTCCATCACATTGTTTTTAGGGTTTTCCAACCCGACCAGCAGCGGGGTGTAATCCAGATGATAATGCGAGAAGCTATGCCGCTGTGGCGGCAGTATCTGGGAGTCGATCACTCGGAATCCTTGCTGCTGATGCCAATCTTCAAACTGCGCCAAAGATTCAAACTCCAGCAAACTCCACAGCCCGCCCCAGATGCCGGTGGCCGGGCGTTTTTGCAACAGTAACTGCCGGTCCTGATCTTGCAGAATCGCAAAATACAGCTGCTTTACCGGCAATTGTTTGGCAGGTTTCGATTCAGGCAACTGGCCGACCAGATTTTGCGCCAACGCCTGACACTGTGCGGCCACCGGACACATCTGGCAATTCGGCTTGCTGCGGGTACACAGTGTCGCACCCAGATCCATCATCGCCTGGGTATAATCCGCAGTACGCTGAGCCGGCGTATAAAGCTCACTGAGCTGCCATAACCGGGCTGCGATCTTGGCATCGCCAGGCCAGCCTCTGACGGCATGAAAGCGGGCCAGCACCCGCTTGACGTTACCATCTAAAATCGGCTGACTTTGCCCGCAGGCAATACTGAGAATCGCACCAGCCGTTGAACGGCCAATCCCCGGTAAGCCGACCAGTGCTTCGATGGTTTGCGGAAATTCACCACCAGCCGCTGCGATCAGCGTGGCAGTTTTATGCAGATTACGGGCTCGGGCATAGTAACCAAGCCCTGACCAATAATGCAGAACGTCATCCAGCGGCGCATCAGCCAGCGACTGCAGCGTCGGAAAGCGGGCCATAAAGCGATTGAAGTAATCAATGACACTGACTACCTGGGTTTGTTGCAGCATGATTTCCGACACCCAGACCCGATAAGGATTGATGTCCTGCTGCCAGGGCAAATCCTTACGGCCGTGGCCATCAAACCAATTCAGGATGTTATGTTGAAATTGCTCGGGAGACATACAGGATTGGCCTGGCCGGAATTGCTACTGGGTTGGGGCAGCAATGCCGGCCAAAAGATTATTCCCACTCAATCGTTGCCGGCGGTTTGCCGGAAATATCATAGGTAACGCGGGAGATACCCGGCACTTCGTTGATGATGCGTCTGGAAATCAGATCCAGGAACTCATAAGGGAGATGCGCCCAGCGGGCGGTCATGAAATCAATGGTTTCGACAGCGCGGATGGCGATCACATAGTCATATTTGCGACCGTCACCCATGACACCAACCGATTTAACCGGCAGAAACACCGCGAACGCCTGACTGACTTTGTCGTAAAGATCATGGCGATAGAGTTCTTCGATAAAAATCGCATCGGCCTGACGCAGCAGATCAGCGTATTGTTTTTTGACTTCACCCAGAATCCGCACGCCCAGACCAGGCCCTGGAAACGGATGACGGAAAATCATGTCAGCCGGCAAACCCAGCTCCAAACCGAGTTTACGCACTTCATCCTTGAACAACTCACGCAAAGGTTCGACCAGTTTGAGCTTCATGTCTTCCGGCAGACCACCAACGTTGTGATGCGACTTAATCAGATGCGCCTTGCCGCTTTTGGCGCCGGCAGACTCGATCACATCCGGATAAATAGTGCCCTGCGCCAGCCATTTGGCATCGGTCAGCTTGCCGGCTTCTTCGTCAAAAATTTCGACAAACAAACGACCAATGATTTTGCGTTTTTGTTCAGGATCGGTAACCCCGGCCAATTCGCCCATATAACGGGCTTCGGCATCGACCCGAATCACTTTGATCCCCATATGCTGGGCAAACATGGCCATCACCTGGTCGCCTTCCTGCAAACGCAGCAGGCCGGTATCGACAAACACACAGGTCAGCTGATCACCAATGGCCTTGTGTAACAGAGCGGCCACCACCGAAGAATCGACCCCACCTGACAGGCCGAGAATCACTTGATCGCTACCGACTTTTTCACGGACCGCCTTGATACTGTCATCAATGATATTGCTGGCATTCCATAACGCCTGACAGTCACAAATATCCAGCACGAAACGGCTCAGAATACGGCCACCTTGTTTGGTATGGGTGACTTCGGGATGGAATTGCAAGGCATAAAAGGCGCGTTCTTCGTTGGCGATCCCGGCAATCGGTGCACCGTCGGAACTGGCGATCAGTTTAAAACCAACCGGCAGTTCAACCACGCGATCACCATGACTCATCCAGACATCCAGCAAACCATAACCTTCGGCAGAAGTGTGATCTTCAATGTTTTGCAGCAGCTTGGAATGACCACGGGCCCGAATCTGGGCATAACCGAACTCCCGATGATCGGACGATTCGACCTTGCCACCCAGTTGTTCGGCCATAGTCTGCATGCCATAGCAGATTCCCAGCACCGGAATACCCAGTTCAAAGACAATTTGCGGTGCGCGAGGAGTATCGCTGCTGGTAACGGTTTCCGGGCCGCCGGACAAAATTATCCCTTTGGCGCCAAACTGTTGAATCTCGTCGGCACTGCAATCGCAGGCATAAATTTCGCAATAAACACCAATTTCACGAATCCGGCGGGCAATCAATTGGGTGTATTGCGAACCGAAATCGAGAATCAGGATTTTATCGGAATGGATATTGGCAGGGTTTTGTGAACTCACGCAGCTAACCTTTTGTTGAAGCAGTTATCAAAGTAAATGTCGGTAAAGTTGATCCAGCAGATCTTGACTGGCTACACCTTGTACCTGTTGTTGCTCAGACCATGAACGCGCCATCTTACGCAAAAACCGCAAATATGGCTTGACGGTTAAATAATGCCGCAGCGTGGTGTGAGCCTTGCAAATGGCGGCGATCCGTTCTGCATTGCCGGGAATGGCGCCGTTTTCGACTTTCTCCGCAGCAGACTGATGCAGGAACAGCGTCAGATTGCCACCATCGGCCGAAAACAGATGCCTGTCGACAAGCAACCCGGCTTTTTCAGCCATTTTGCTTAAACTGGCCAGATTGAAATTGAACAGGTGCGCCTCGTGAAAAGTACTGCTCGGCGCCTGACAGGTCGCCTCTATATTGGGTACTTCCACGATCAGCGTTCCATCAGCCCGTAACAGACTTGCCAGCTTATTCAAGACTTGCAAAGGGTTTTCCGTGTGCTCCAGCACATGCCAAATGGTAATCAGATCAAACTGTTGTCCGGCAAAATCGGCATCTTGGATAAAGCCCTGTTGCAGGTTTAAAGCGTATTGCGCCTTGGCGTATTCCGCATAGCCCTGATTAGGCTCTATACCATAAACATCATGCCCCAGGGCTTTCAACAAATAAGCAAACTCACCGCCACCCGCGCCGACATCGAGCACTTGTTGCCGCTCTGCCAGCAAAGATTTGATTTTTTGATGCCGGGTCAGCGCCACGCCACCGGCCCGCACAATATGCTTGGCCTTGGGCTGATAAGTCTGTTTGTAGGCCAGCCGGTATTGGTCCTGATAAAACTGTCGCGGATTGTGCGGAAAAGGATCGCTCCAGACCAAGCCACAGTTCATGCAAATCACCGTCCGCAGTTTGCCGCCATTCCGGCTCCGCTCAGATAACAGGCTTACCTGTTCTGCGCCACAGCAGGCACGGCGAAACCGGTTTGAATCGTTCAACATCAAAATCCATTTAATTCCCTTTGTAAAATCCTGTAACCGCCGGTCTGATTAATTCATATGGTAATTGGGGGCTTCTTTGGTAATGGTCACATCATGCACATGACTTTCCCGCATGCCGGCACTGGTTACCCGTACGAACTGAGCGTTGTCATGCATGGCGTCAATCGTGGCGTTACCGGTATACCCCATGCTGGAACGGACACCGCCCAATAACTGATGAATGATGGCCAGCACACTGCCTTTGTAAGGCACCCGGCCTTCAATACCTTCGGGAACCAGTTTTTCGACCATATCGGTTTCTTCCTGGAAATAACGATCACTGGAACCCTGCTGCTGCGACATGGCTCCCAATGAACCCATGCCACGATAAGACTTATAAGAACGCCCCTGGAACAGCTCAACTTCGCCGGGTGCTTCTTCGGTACCGGCAAACAGACCACCCAGCATCACGGCATGTGCGCCAGCGGCCAGCGCTTTGGCAACATCACCGGAATAACGGATACCGCCATCGGCAATCAATGGCACACCAGTACCTTTCAGGGCTTGCGCTACATTGCTGACCGCCGAGATTTGCGGCACGCCGACACCGGCAACAATCCGGGTGGTACAGATAGAGCCGGGACCGATACCAACTTTAACGCCATCGGCGCCGGCCTCGACCAGTGCTTTGGCGGCGGCGGCAGTGGCGATATTGCCACCGATGACCTGCACTTGTGGAAAGTTTTGTTTTACCCAGCGCACACGGTCGAGAACGCCTTGTGAATGGCCATGCGCGGTATCGACGATGATGACATCGACGCCGGCATTGACCAAGGCTTCGACTCGCTCTTCGGTGCCAGCACCGGTACCAACCGCAGCACCGACCCGTAAACGTTCCTGCTCGTCTTTACAGGCGTATGGGTTGTCTTTGGCTTTCTGAATGTCTTTGACGGTAATCAGACCACGCAGATGAAAATCATCATTAACCACCAGCACCTTTTCGATGCGGTGTTTGTGCAGCAGGGCAATGGCTTCTTTGTGGCTGGCTGATTCATTGACCGTCACCAGACGCTCTTTAGGCGTCATCACCGAGGTGATTTTTTCGTCGAGACGGGTTTCAAAGCGGAGGTCACGACTGGTGACAATGCCTACCAGTGCTTCACCATCGACTACCGGCACGCCGGAAATATTTTTGGCGCGGGTCAGTTCCATTACCTCGCGGACGGTAACATTGGGCGACACCGTGATCGGATCTTTGATGACACCGCTTTCATACTTTTTGACACGCAGAACTTCGCGAGCCTGCTGCTCGACGGTCATATTCTTGTGGATGATGCCGATACCACCTTCCTGGGCAATGGCAATCGCCAAACGCGCTTCGGTAACAGTATCCATAGCCGCAGAGACCAGCGGAATATTCAGGGTAATATTGCGGGTCAGTTGCGTGTTGAGATTGACTTCACGCGGCAAAACTACGGAATGGGCAGGAATTAATAGCACATCATCGAACGTGAGCGCCTCTTGAATGATTTGCATGATCACACCTAGCTAATCGTAAATAAGCTGGCTATTGTACAGCTTAACCGGCCTTCCTAAAAAGCGCTGTCCGAAATTACGGCTGTTTCAGGCGTTTTTAGCCGACAAAGCCCGTTCAATAGCGGCCAGTTCTTCAATTTTGGGTCGGTGTAAAAACAAGCCCAAAGCTCCGAAGACCATAAAAATGTAAAACGTGTTGAAACCGTCTCCCAATATGAACATGGTCATACCGAACACAGGGAGAATTTCTATTAGCAACAGACTGCTGACAACGGTAGAAAAATAGCGTTTTGCCGCTGGCTTATCCCCCGGCATGGTCTGATCCAGCCTAAGCAAGACAAACCGCACCAGGTTAGTCAGCGGAAACAGAAAAACCCCGACGCCATAGAACAGACTTCTAAGCAATAGCCGCTGCGACTCTTCATAGTTGAGCTGCAGTTGTGTCCCCCAAACATGACAGGTGACGATATAAGCCAGCAACAGCACCGCCAGCAACACCACAACCAGCCAATGAGCCTGCAAGGATCCGGAATTGAGCGAACTAGTTTGTTTCATCTTGATTACCTGTATGGAGAGCACTTTGTCTAACGATCACTAAAAATGCGACGAAATCATATAAAGCATGAATGACGATAGGGGTTAACAAATTGCGCTCGCCGCCCAAGTCCATAGCCAACCCCAGATAAAGACTCATCAGCAATGCCAGCAGCGCATATAAGGCGGTCACTGCATGAGCCAACGCGAAAATCAGGCCACTGCCGATCAGTGCAAGATCCGCTCCCCATAAATGCTCAAAGCCCTGCTGCAACAAGCCGCGAAACAAGACTTCTTCACCCAGGCCGGCGAGACTAGCCAGTGCCAGCAAGTCGGTCCAATGGGCAAACCGCAGAGGCTGTCCCAGAGTTTGCTGCAACAGTCGCCGAATATCCTGCAGGGCTTGATAAGGTAATTGCTGGATCGCAAAAAACAACACCAGCAGCGGCAAAGTTGCTATGACACCGCATATCAGCGCGTTCTCGGAAAAAAACAACTCGGCAAAGGGATTGATATCAAACAGCCAGCCCAACAACAGGGCCACCAAGGCTAATGAAGCCTCAAAATAACAGGCTATCAGCAAAAAACGTCTGCCAGCTTCGGATAGGTTTGACATTCAGGGCAATCGGGAATTGAAAACAGTGACTAATCAAATAAAAATTTTAAGCAAAAAAAGCTAGAATTGACGCCGGATTTGCAAAAACAGGCACTCATTATGCAATGTTATATTTATAAGAGTCTAAAAAAAGACGAGCTTTATCTGTATGTCACTCAAAAAGACGACTTCGGCGCCATTCCCGAAGCCTTATTAAAAAGCTTGGGCAAACTCAGCTTCGTCATGGAACTGGAGCTTAACCACGACCGCAAGCTGGCACGGGAAAAAACCGCAACCGTCATTTCCAGCCTGGAAAACCAGGGCTTCTTCATCCAAATGCCGCCCACAATCATACCTGCGGCAGCTAATAACCATAATCCGTATCTGCACTGAAAGCATGTGTTGCGTTGAATCCATGCTAACATTTGCCGAATTGCAGAAACCGCGCTTTTTATTCTCATCTGGACACGTAATACATGGCAGACAATTCATACGATTTTGAAGACGCAAAATCAAAAGGCATACTTTGGGGTTTTGGTACGTTGTTAGGCATTGTTTTTGTTGTAATGCTGGTACTGGGTGAATGGTGGAGTCAGGAGCCGGAACAGTTCAATGTTCAGGACGAAGCAATTGAACGGATGAATGCAACCCATACCGATCAGATGCCGATCGGTTATGTTTACGCTAATACCCTGGCGCATATTGCCGATGTAATTTTATTTAAACCCGGTGGTTACTTATCCAATGACGTGGCCCCGCCCGGTCTGTTTTGCGACAACATTCAAAGCTTTGAATACGGTGCCTTGGTAATGCTGCGTGACGGCACCACCGCATTACGTAACCACTTTGCGCGCGACCAGTCACAATCGGCGGAAGATCCCGATTTGGCAAAGGCAGAACCGTATTTCTATTATGAGCGTAACTCCTGGGCCTTGCCTTCGACCGAATCAGAGTACGTTAAAGGTGTTGAGGCCTTGCATGCTTATATGGGCCGCCTGCAAAATCCGACTGCTTCATCCAAACCCGCCCAGTTTCACTCGCGTGCCGATAACCTCTGGCAATATACCGAGGTTGTGATTAAACGTCTGGGCGGCTT
>CAIUWU010000239.1 GCA_903902945.1 uncultured Pseudomonadota bacterium | reverse complement strand
GACTGGACGATGATGGTGCCGCCGATACTGTCGCCGCCGGCGCTGACTGGGGTCACGCCTTGCAAGACGGTGATTTTGCCGACGTTGGTTCGGTCGATATACGACAGCGGCGGATTCATGTGATTGGCACAGGCCGAGGTAATGGTCATGCCGTTGACATCCATTTTTACCCGGTCGTCATTCAAACCGTGGATGATAGGTAATGACGAAACGCCGCCACCTTGTTGAAAACTGACGCCGGGAATATCGTCCAGTAATCTGGCCGTATCTTGTACCTGCGCCTGACGTGAGCTGATTTGTTCCGCTTTGATTTCGGTTTTGGTCAAATTGCCGGCTGCGGGTTTTTGATCAATGACCACCACTTTTTCCAGAATGGTGACATTTTCGGGCTGATCTTCGGCATGGACGTTGCCAGCTAGTACCAAAGGCAGTGTGGTTGTGATGGCCAGGACCAGCGGTTTAATTTGAACGGGTGGGAATGCTAAGGGGTGTGAAATGCCGGGTGTGTGTTTTTGCATAGCTGATCTCGAGAAACTAAAAACTATTAATTTCCCCCGATTTAATAAGGTCATTCCAAGACCAAGCGCGCATATTAGAGCATTCTGATCTTTTTACAAGCACTAATCCGGTGCGCGACAATATGCCGCACACGTTAAATGGGGTGCTTTAGATTAGTAAAATGTTCTAGTTATCAATTAGTTGATTTTTATTCAATAACAAACGATTAAGGTCAGCATCTGTAATTTTGTGGACAATAGCGCTCTGACTGGCAGCCAACAATTGTTGTAGCTGCTGTTGATATTGCAAATGCCCTGTCAGCTGCTGCTCTAATTGTTGATCGATGTTACCTTTGATATGGGCTAAAGCCTGATCCAGACCTTTATGTAAACCGTTCAGCGCCGCTGATTCCAGCGAAGGCTGCAGTTTTTGGTGCAGAAAAAACGGAATCAGCCAGCTCAAGCCGATTAATAAGCCGCTGTGGATGGCGAATTCGCTGCCCAGATAAGCCTGCGTTTGCTGGGTACTTAGATAATAACCGGCGAAAACTTGATAACCGACTACCGTCATTGCCGCAAGCGGCAGTAGCGTTTCTGCAACTGCGGTTATCAGCAGCGCCGAACGTTGCAGACGATTGCCGGGTTTGATCATGGCATGCCGTGCCGATAATTCGGTGTAATGACTGACTGTCTTGCCAGCCTGTGTTTTCACAGACAGCAAAGCCGATCTGAGGGGTCTGGCTGGCATATTGCATTGCGCGGCTTGCAGGCAAATGTCATCGAGACAGTCTTCCAGCCGGCTCTGCGCCCAGTCGTCCCATAGGTTTGCCGGTGGTTTTCCGGTGATGGATTCGGCGAGGTTTTTCGCCAGTTGCTGTATTGGCCAGCTCAAGCCTTGACGTAAGATCGCGGCGCTTTTCTCCCAGCTAGCCTGGGACAGGTTTCGCAAACCGTCATAATCGCGCTGCTTGAGGACTTGGCTCAAGTGTTGCAGGGCTTGGCGTAATTGCTGGTGACGCAGATCTTGCTGATGTTGTTGCAGCTGTAAGCGCTGACACTGACCGGATATGAGTTGTAAACGACTAACCAGTTCAGCGAAATCATCGGTGCTGTTCTCCAGACAGCTGGTTTTGAATAGCAGCGGGTCGCTAAAACCGGCTAGTGATAATTGCTGCTTCAAATCATCAAACTGGGCTGCTTGGCCCCTATCCCACTGATTGATCACAAACAGCCAAGCGTGTTTGCCGCCTTCGGCTTGTAATAATTGCCAGGCTTTACGATCCCGGTAACGCTCGGGGCTGACCACATAAATCAGCAGATCGATATGCGGCAACCAGCTTCGCACCAGCTGCCGATTATGGGCATCGATGCTGTCTATGTCCGGCATATCGATCCAGACCAGCTGGCGATGTTGCGGATCGTGATGCTGACGGATACGGATGTCAGCCAGTGGTAAGCTTGAAGGTAATTGTTGCAGGGTCAGGCTGTGATGATGATACAGCGTCACTTCCCGGGAGGTTGGCCGTTCGATGCCGACCTTGGCAATCGCTTCGCCGGCTAGCCGGTTCAATAAAGAACTCTTGCCCACGCCGGTACCACCGAAAAACGCTACGATCAAAGCTGGCGCATTCTGGTCATCGGCAGCAAACAAAGGGTCCTGGTCCTGAGAATCGAGCGCCATCAGATCGGTACATTGTTCTGGACTTAAATAACCGTCGGCAATAAGTTGTTCGACCCAGTGCCGCGATGCATGCAGTAAGCTAGAGTAATCGTAGGCCATGTTTTTTCTCTTTTAGACTGTGTTGCACATGGGCACATTGCTGTTCACTGATGTTGAAGCGTTGTAACGAGCCGGTTTGCAACGGTAACTGATAGAGTGCATCGCGCAGCAAGGATTCAAACAGGGTTTCGCGTACTGTTCTTAATTGTTGCTGTTTTAAATCGGCTTCCACTCGCTGCATATAGCTACCCAACGCACCTTCAGCCATTAATGAAGTGATAGTCAGCATCATCGGAGTGATGAACAGATCGTGAATCCCGATGCCGCCGGTCTGAATCGCTACCAGCATCGCCGCAGCATCGGTAGTAAGCCGGGTGGCGCGCAGACTGTTCAAGGTCACCGGTTGTTGCTGCAATTTGTAATACAGCCGGTGTGCAGCGGCATCGACATTTTGTTCAAAATGCTGCTGATACTGATCGATGGCGCGCTGGTAATTGACCAGTACAGTTTGCCGGTTCTGGCGTAACAGGCCCGATGTTTCTTGCCACCAACTGCGCGGTACGGCATCGGTTTCGGTTTTTTCGGCCAGCTGATCGGCTAATTGGATCAGCAAATGTTCGCCAATTTGCAAAAGCACGGTAAGCTCTTGGCTTGAATTGGCTTTTGTCTGTTTGTTACCCAAGTTGATCAGTTTGCGAAACGGCCAAGTCATTACCCGCCGGGTTTTGGTCATCGCTTTGGCTATGCCAGGAATTTCCAATAATTTCAGCAAATTAAGCAAGGCTTGCTGAAAGGTTTCGTAATGATGGGGATGGTC
>CAIUWU010000238.1 GCA_903902945.1 uncultured Pseudomonadota bacterium | reverse complement strand
GGAAGAAATCTGTCAGCGCGATGCCTGGTTGCGTATTTTTCACAGTTTTGTCTACGTCGAAACCAAAGATAAGGTCGACAAATTGGGTATACCTTACAAGGCAGAAACACTTATCTTTCCCCGCTATCATCAGTTTGAAGCTGTGAATAGCATGATTGCCGATGCCAAAGCGCTAGGCCCTGGCCAGCAATATCTCTGTGAACACTCGGCAGGCTCTGGCAAAACCAGCACCATTGCCTGGACAGCCCATGACTTAATCAAACTGCGTTACCCGGATGGCAAGACGTATTTCAACTCAGTGATTATCGTGACCGACCGCACCGTTCTGGATGCTCAACTGCAGGATGCGGTAAAACAAATAGACCACCAGTTTGGAGTAATTGAAACCATTGCAGCCAATCAGCGTGGGGGCAAATCCAAGAGCAATAGGCTGGCCGAGGCATTGCTCCAAGGGGTGCCGATCATTGTGGTTACCATTCAGACCTTTCCGTTTGCTATGGAAGCTATTATCACCGAGCAGTCGCTAAAAGATCGGCACTTTGCCGTGATAATTGACGAGGCACACACCTCGCAAACCGGTTCCATAGCGCAAGGCTTGCGCGCAGCTTTGGCTCTGGACAGCAAAGACAAGCTGGAAGACATGACTATCGAAGAGATTTTGCTGGAAATGCAAAAGGCCCGTGTCCGCCCGGCTAATGTTAGCCATTTTGCCTTTACCGCGACGCCAAAGCACAGCACGTTTACGCTGTTTGGCAGACCGGAAAACCCAAATTTACCGGTATCGGACGATAACAAGCCAATGTCATTTCACCGTTATACGCAACGTCAGGCCATTGAAGAAGGCTTTATTCTGGATGTATTGAAAAATTACACACCGTATCTGCAAGCCGTGCGCTTGGGTGAGCAAAGCGTAAGCGATAAACGCGTCGATAAAAAGTTTGCCCGGCGTGCTTTGGCACGCTGGAAATCGTTGCATCCCACCATTGTTTCGCAAAAGGCGGAGTTCATCGTCGAGCACTTCGTTAAGAACATAGCAGGCTTGTTAAACGGCGAAGCCAAGGCCATGGTGGTAACCAGTGGCCGACCACAAGCGGTGAAATATAAGTTGGCCTTCGATAAATATATCCAGCAAAACCGGCTGGAGCATATCAAAACCTTGGTTGCGTTTTCCGGCAAAGTCGACGGTAAAACCCTTGGCGACGATCTGGAGTCGGGCGAGTTAGGTATCGACTATGCTAAGGAGTATTCCGAATACAATCTTAATTCGGGGGCTGGTGCGGATCTGCGTAATGAATTTGAGCGCAGCGAATACCGGGTGATGATCGTCGCTAATAAATTTCAGACCGGGTTTAACCAGCCTAAGCTGGTAGCAATGTATCTGGATAAAAAAGTCAGCGGGGTCGAAGCGGTACAGACTTTGTCACGCTTGAATCGCACCTATCCCGGCAAAGATGAAACCTATGTGATCGATTTCGTGAACGAGCCGCAGACCATTCTTGATGCGTTCAAGCAATATGATGACGGCGCCGAATTAGAGGCTGTACAGGATGTAAACGTCATTTACGACATGCAGGCTATTCTTGATGATGTCGGTATATATGTTGCTGGGGATCTGGAGGCATTCAAAATGGCGCGCGGCAAAGCGCTGCCGGGCAAGGAAAGCCAAGAAAATTTACACAGAAAACTGTATAGCGCCACCCAGCGACCGACGGATATTTTCAACAGTCAAGTGAAAATGCTCAGCGATGCCATCGAGAGCTGGGATGCCGCCATTGATAAAGCCATTGCCGCAGCAGACGAGAAAGCACAGGCCTATGCCGAGGCGCAACGCAGTGAATTTGCCAAGCAACGCGAGCGTTTGATGCGCTTTAAAACCGATCTT
>CAIUWU010000237.1 GCA_903902945.1 uncultured Pseudomonadota bacterium | reverse complement strand
TGATAATGCCTCTACAGATAATACTGTTAAAAAGATAAAACAAATTGCTGAGATTGATAAGAGGGTAAAACTAATTGTTAATGCCCGTAATTTTGGGCACATAAAATCGCCTTATCACGCAATTATGCAGTCACAAGGCGATGCTTGTATTCTAATTGCTTCTGATTTGCAAGATCCGCCGGAGATGATAGTAGAGTTTATAAAAAAATGGGAAGAAGGGTTTAAAACGGTTATGGCCGTAAAGCCAGAAAGTGAAGAATCATCTTTAATGTTTTTTGTTAGAAAGGCTTATTACAAATTTGTCACCAGAATATCGGAAGTTCCGTTAATACAAAATGCTACTGGAGCAGGTTTATTTGATCGTGCTGTTGTGGATATTTTGCGCAATATACATGACTCTTATCCATATTTCAGAGGATTGCTGTGCGAAATCGGTTTTCCTATTGCGACAGTCCCTTTTAAACAACCCAGGCGGCAGCGTGGTGTTACTAAAAACAACTTTTATACTTTATATGATATAGCTATGCTTGGTATTACCAATCATAGTAAAGTGCCTCTGCGGTTAATGGCGATGGGAGGTTTTATATTGTCGTTTATTAGCTTACTTATTGCTGTAGGTTTTTTTGTTGCAAAGATTGTCGCGTGGGATGCTTTCGAATTAGGAGCAGCTCCGACACTAATTGGTATATTCTTTTTTGGGTCAGTTCAGACGTTTTTGATTGGTATACTAGGCGAATATGTAGCATCTATACAAACACAAGTTCGTAATATGCCATTAGTTATAGAAATTGAAAGGATTAATTTTGAGTAATCGATTTTGATTTTTAAGGGGGTAGACATGCGTTTATTGTTAATATGCCTATTTTTGATTGCATCATGTTCACAATTAGAGCCCGGTCAAAAATATAAACGCACTTCTCATGCTTGCGCTATCGATATGCCACGGCCTAATTTAAGTTTTAAGGCTAATAGTCCAATACCATTCTCCGGTTGGATGTATGACGAAAATGACGAGTCATTTGTTCCTGAACATCTGGTATTAAGTGTGTTTTCAGCTGATAAACAGCTCATTTATCAGGCTGATGCGCCTCGTAATAGTCGCGCTGATGTTGCAAAAGCGTTTCATAAACCGACGCTTGAAATGTCGGGTTTTACTCATACCATACCGGCTAATTTATTGAAGCCTGGCGAATATGAGGTAATAATTACCGAAGATTCTGAGAATTTTTTGGTTGAGTGTTATTTAAAGCCTTTCAGGATAAATGTAATTGATTGACGTGATTTTTATAAAATGATGTTTATCTGTGTGTAATAATCCATTTTTTATTTTTTTCAGTGCTGAAAAATCGGTTTTTTCAGCACCGATAAAATAGTCTTTGGTATTGATATACCTCTATTGTCTCCATCAGAACTTAGGAATACTAAAGTGGTTATGATGATAGATAAACCCGTAGCGGCCATTGTTCGCGCTGGTCAATCCATCTGCAAAGTTCCAGGCAGCGTCTAATTGTGGTTTCACGATGAATTTGCCAGATGTGTTAATGTGCTGGCTTTTTTCTGTTCCCTTATTGCCTTTTGCACTCTAGCAAGGTCCTTAGAAAAGTCGCCTGCTTCGTCCAATTTAGAGCTAATGGCAAAATTACCTCGCCTTTAAGAAAATAGATTAGGCATAAATAATGCGTCTGGATATCAAGTCATTGGCTGTACTCACTCAGAAGTTATTCCAAGCCTTTGCTGGATTAGCAACCCTTTATTGTATTGCCTTGTTTCTGAGTCCTTCAGAACAAGGTTATTACTATACGTTTGCCAGTTTGGCTGCGTTGCAAACCCTGCTTGAGATGGGGCTGGCAACGGTTCTAATCCAACAGGCTGCACATGAATTTGTTCATTTGGCTTGGGCACCGAAAGGACGCCTGTTAGGGCCGATGCGGGAGCGTTTTCTAGCGCTGGTTAAAAGATCCCTGCTTTGGTATGCAGTTGCAGCGATGATTTTTAGTCTTGCCTATCCGGGTGGTTTTTGGTTTTTTGCCGATAAAATTTCCGATTCAAACTTGCAATGGCAACAACCCTGGTTGTTGTTGGTATTAAGTACCGCTTCCAATTTGCTCTTCATGCCTGTTCTTGCGCTAGTCGAGGGAAGCGGTCGTGTGGTCGAAATTTATACCTTACGTTCATTACAAACGTTAGCAGGTGCTTTGGCTACATGGATCGTGTTGGTCAATGGTGGTGGTTTATATGCTGTTGCCATGATGCCTTTGTTCAGTGGGCTGTTAGCCGGGTTTTGGTTACTGTTACGTTATCCCTGGCTGTTGATACAAGCCCTAGGTCAGTCGAGCACTGCCTTTGACTGGTGGAAGGATGTGTGGCCCTTGCAATGGCGGTTAGGGATTAGCTGGTTGTGTAGTTATCTGTTAACGCAGATACACACGCCTTTATTGTTCAAGACCCAAAACCCTATAGTATCCGGGCAGATGGGGCTCACATTAACATTTTGCAATATGCTAGGAATTTTGAGTTTGTCCTGGATGACTAGTCGGGTTCCATTGTTGGCAGGTGCAGTTGCTAAGCGGGATTGGCAGTTGCTGGATAAAGAATTCAGTGTTGGCTTCAGTCGTTCCCTATCAATATTTGTTTTAGGTGCTGTGATTTTTGTAGGGGTACGTTACCTGGCGGACTTCACCATCTACGGCGTACGTTTTTTACCGTTCTATGAAACTCTTGGCTTGGTCGTGGCGATTTTTTTTATTCATGTTTCGGGCTTGTTTGCTGTTTATTTACGGGCACATCGTCAAGAACCATTTATGAAGTTGATGCTTATCAGCGCCTTGTTGACTGCTGGATTAGCTGTTTTTGTGGCACCCCGATGGGGTTCTGCAGGTATTATTTCGGTTCTTTTATTAATTAATGTCGGTCTGGGTTTTCCTGTCTCATTTTTAGTTTTCCGCAGATTACGTGCTCTGTGGCACGCTGATTAGTCTGATTCGCCTCTGGCTTGGGCCCAGGTTATAATCAGCGCCATGAATAATCTCACTCCATTACTCTCTGTAACAATTCCTACCTGGAATCGCGGCGATTTTTTGAAGCTCAACCTCGAGCAATTGGTTAGCCAATTGCCTGAGTTGAGCTATCCAATCGAAATTTTGGTTTCCGATAATGCCTCCACTGACGATACTCAAGCTGTGGTTGCGGCGTTTCTTAATCGAGGCCTACCTGTTTGTTATATTCGTAATCCTGAAAATATAGGTTCTGACCATAATATTGCCCAGTGTTTCAATCTTGCTAAGGGTCAATATGTTTTGATTTTAGGTGATGATGATTTGCTGATAGATGGCGCTTTGAAAAGACTGGAACAATTGTTGTCGCAAAAGTCCTATGGTGCTGTTGCGTTTAGAGCATACGGCTATGATTACAATTTCAAGACGGAACGGCCAATCGATTCTGAACGCTTATATGAGTTTTCTGATGTCAATGATTACTTAATTAGATTAGGTGTAAAAAGTACATTGATATCTTGCAATATTATAGGTAAATCTTACTTGCCTGATTGTGATGCGGTTTCATTTTGTGGTTCAAATTTAGTGCAGACTGATCTGGTAATCAGTGCCGCGTTGCGCGCAGAAAATAACTTATACATTGATAGTTATTTGGTTGCTTGTAAGCGCAATAATAGTGGCGGTTATTCTTTTTTTGATGTCTTCGTCAATAAATATTTTTATATTTTAGAAAAGTACCGTACAGAAGGTGTTTCTATTAAAGCTATAAAGGCAATTGAGCGGCGCATGTTAATTGGTTTCTATCCTTATTATGCCTGGAAACATCGTTTGAGCAATGATCGTAACTTAATGCAATCTTATAGCATATTAGATAATCGATTCGGCAATAGTTGGCAGTTTTACGCTTTCATCTGGCCAATATTTAAGCTTCCTAAATTTATAGCTATTGGGTGGGGAAGTATTTTAGTTGCTTTGGGCAGGATTGTGATTGGGGATTTGCGGCGCGGGCTACAGTTTCTCCTGTCAAAAATTTTCATCAAATCAACTAGCTGAAATTAACTCAGATGCTAAAAAAAAATGAAAGGCATATTTGTTGGTGAGAATATAGAGTTGTAAATGAAATATGCCAGCCTAAGAGAAAACAACTTCGATCTCCTTCGTCTGCTTTTATCGATCATTGTTTTATTGGTTCATAGTTATAATCTTTCGGGCGCGTTGGTTCTGAAGCCGTTGGATGATTTTCTGTCTTCAGAGTTGGCAGTTCGGGCTTTTTTTGTGATCAGTGGGTTCTTGATTTTCAAAAGCTTTGATCAATCCAGAAGCATGTATAGCTATTTTTCCCGGCGTTTCCGTAGAATTTATCCGGCCTATTTTTCGATTATCATTTTGTTTTCTATCGTCGGATGGTTTTTTACTGATCTGGATTTTAATAACTATTTTTCCTCGGAATGGCTGCGTTATCTGTTATCTAATCTGGCATTCCTGAATTTTCTGCATCCCAATTTGCCCGGTTTGTTTGCTGATAATGCAATAACCGCTGTAAATGGCGCTTTATGGACCTTGAAAATTGAAGTTTTGTTTTACCTGACAGTTCCGCTAATCGTTAAAATAATGCAGCGGTTCGGTTGTTGGCAGACCATGCTGTTTATTTATTGTCTTTCTATGCTGTATCGGTATGGTATTGAATATTACGGGCTTAAATTGCATTTTTCCGCCTATCAGGAGCTGATACGCCAGTTACCAGGACAGTTGGTATATTTCATATCCGGTGCAGCGCTTTATTATTACTATGGTTTGTTTAAAAGGTATGCGTATTATTTTTTGACGCTGGCCGTTATTTGTCTGCTATGGAAAAATGGGATGGCGTTAATAGAGCCTGCGGCTGTGGCCATAGGTGTAATTTATTTTTGTTGTCTGTTAAAACCGCTGGGTAATTTTTGTAAGTATGGCGATTTATCCTACGGTGTTTATATCATTCATTTTCCGGTGATACAGCTCTTGGTTCAATATAACTTTTATCAAAGCCATCCGATATTAAGTTTGCTATCGACTCTAATATTGGTTTTATTGCTTGCCTTTATTACTTGGCATCTCATTGAAAAACAGTTTTTACGTCATTCTTCGCACTATTTTAAATTTAGCCAATCATGAATCACTCAATGCCCCGGATTGCTGTTTTGCTGGCTGCCTATAACGGTGTGCAATGGCTGGAAAGCCAAATCGATTCAATACTGGAGCAGCAACAGGTTGCTGTGACGGTGTTTATCAGTGTCGATCAATCCAGCGATGGTACTGAGGCGCTGGTAACGGCGCTGGCCGCCGCTGATGAGCGGATTATTGCGCTACCGTATGGGCGTAAGTTTGGCGGTGCGGCGCCTAATTTCTTCCGTTTGCTGGCCGAAGTCGATGTTTCGGCGTTTGCTTACGTGGCCTTTGCCGATCAGGACGATCTCTGGTTTGCCAACAAACTGTCCCGGGCGGTCACCCGCTTATCCCAGACCGGTGCTGATGCATATTCAAGCAATGTCACCGCTTTTTGGCCCGATGGCCGGCAGGCTTTAATCGTTAAATCGCAGCCGCAGCAGCGCTGGGATTTTTTATTCGAAGCCGCCGGTCCCGGCTGTACCTATCTGTTTAGCCGGGAACTGGCGGTAGCGCTTCAGGCCCTGATTCACCAGCAACCGCAACAAATCAATAAAGTCGGTTTGCATGACTGGTTTTGCTATGCCTTTGCCCGTGCTCAGGGTTATCAGTGGCTGATCGATGATTTTTCCGGCTTACGCTATCGCCAGCATCAGCTCAATCAAGTAGGGGTGAATAAAGGTATCAAAGCGTTCCTGCATCGTGCACAACGGATTCTGGATGGTTGGGCGTTCCAACAGACGGCGCTGATCGTGGCATTAACCGGTCTCGCCGCTGAACCATTTGTCAGGCGTTGTTTGCAGCCCACCCGCTGCAGTCGACTGCAACTGGCGTTGCACGCGCCGCAATGTCGGCGGCGGTTGCGTGATCAGTTTCTGTTTGCGCTTTCCTGTCTGGCGGCCTTGGTTATCGGGGTAAATAACTAATGACAAACCAAACTTTATTAATTACCGGCGCATCGGGGTTTGTCGGCCGCTTTCTGTGGCCTGTCGCCTTAAGCAAAGGCTTTGACATCCATGTCGCTTCCCGCCAGTGCGCTGAGTGGTCGCCTGCGCTGAAGTGCTTTCAAATTGGCAGTCTTGATGGCACTACCGACTGGCGCGCAGCTTTGCAGGGCAGGAGTTGTGTGATTCATCTGGCAGGCCGGGCTCATGTTATGCATGAACAGTTGGCCGACCCTCTCAGCGAGTATCGGCGGGTAAATGTCGCCGCAAGCCTTAATTTGGCCCGACAGGCAGTGCAGCAAGGCGTAAAGCGTTTTATCTATGTCAGTTCGGTTAAGGTTAATGGTGAAGCGACTGACCGGGGGCAGCCGTTTAGCGCCGATTCGCAACCGGCGCCACAGGATGCTTACGGCATTTCCAAATGGGAAACCGAACAGGCTTTGCAGGCGTTGGCCTTGGAGTCGGGTCTCGAACTGGTGATTGTGCGGCCGACCTTGATTTATGGTCCTGGTGTCAAAGCCAATTTTGCAACACTGATTCGGCTACTGAAACGCCGGTTGCCATTGCCGTTTGCGACCATTACCGACAATCGTCGCAGTCTGGTTGGACTGGATAATCTGACCGATTTTTTGTTGTTATGTGTCACTCATCCGGCGGCGGCAAATCAGACTTTTTTGGTTAGTGATGGCGAGGATCTTTCCACCGCGCAGTTATTAAGTCGTTTAGGTAGCGCAATCGGTTATCCGGCCAGGCTCTTTCCCGTGCCGCAACGGTTTCTGAAATGGGGTGCTAAACTAAGCGGCAAATCCGAAAAGGCCCAGCGTCTGTTGGGTAATTTACAGGTCGATATTCAAAAAAACCGTGAGCGTCTCAATTGGGTGCCGCCGGTTTCTGTTAATCAAGGCTTTCGCCGTCTGGGCGCACATTTATCTGATTAAGCGTTATGAAACGAGTGTTTGATTTAGTTTTGGCGGTATTGGCAACAGTGATTCTGTTGCTGCCGTTGATTTTAGTCTGGCTGGCGGTACGGCTAACTTCGCCGGGCCCAGCATTGTACTGGTCCGATCGGGTAGGCCGGGATAACCGGATTTTTAAAATGCCCAAATTCCGCAGTATGCAAATCAATACGCCGGCGCTTGCTACTCATTTACTGACCAATCCCGCCGCTTATCTGACGCCGATTGGCTCGTTTTTGCGCAAGAGCAGCCTGGATGAATTGCCCCAGTTATGGAGCATACTCAAAGGCGATATGAGTTTTGTCGGTCCGCGTCCGGCCTTGTTCAATCAAGATGATTTGATTGCGTTGCGGACCCGCTACGGGGTCGAAAAATGCCTGCCAGGACTGACTGGCTGGGCCCAGGTCAATGGTCGCGATGAACTGCCGATTCCGGTCAAGGTTAATTTCGATGTCGAGTATCTGCAGCGGCAGTCACTGGGGTTTGATTTTTACATTCTCTGGCTGACCTTTCTCAAAGTCATCCGCCGTGACGGTGTTTCGCATTAAGAGTTTTATATGACGTTTAAATTTCGCTCCCGGTTTACTGTCTTTATTCATGATCTGTTGATGGTGCCGTTGGCGTGGTTTGTGGCTTTCTGGTTACGTTTCAATCTTGAATCCATTCCTGATGAGTTTCTTTCCAGCGCGACACTATCGTTGCCTGTAGTAATTGGCGTGCAGGTAGTGGTGTCCTGGTTTTTTGGTCTCTATCGCGGGGTCTGGCGCTTTTCCTCGTTACCCGATTTAATCCGGATTAGCAAAGCGGTTGTTACCGGCATGTTGTTAATTGCCATCGGGCTGTTTTTTTATAATCGCTTGCAAGGTATTCCTCGTTCAGTGATGCCCTTATATGCCATTGCTTTGCTGGGTTTGCTGTGCGGGCCACGGTTGTTGTATCGCTTGTGGAAAGAGCGTTGCTTGTTGCAGTCTGATGGTCAGCGGGCCTTGATTATCGGTGCCGGTGCTGCCGGTGACATGCTGGTCAGAGATTTATTATCCAATGCCGACAGCGGTTATCTGCCGGTTGTGTTTGCCGATGACAAACTTAATAAACTTAATCGCGAGATTCGCGGTATTCGGGTGGCCGGCACCATTGACCAGCTGCCAACGCTGATCAAGCGCTGGAATATCGAAGCAGTGCTGATTGCCGTGCCGTCGGCCAGTCATGAGCAAATGCGGCGGATCGTTGAGATTTGTGAATCCTGCAAAATTCCTTTCCAGACTTTGCCTTCGGTGAAAGACTTGCTCAGTACTCAGGTGACTACCGCAAATCTGCGTAAGGTGGTCATCGAAGATATTCTTGGTCGCGATCCGGTCAGGCTGGATTGGCGGTCGATAAAAAGCCATCTTCAGGATAAAACCATACTGGTCACTGGCGGTGGCGGTTCCATCGGTTCGGAGTTATGCAAACAGCTAGCCCGGGTTATGCCCAGACAGCTGATTATTTTTGATCAGTGCGAGTTTAATCTTTACAAGATTGACGCCGAACTGGCTCAGCACTATCCGAACCTGGCGCAGGTTGCCGTGCTGGGCGATATCGCCGACCGGCGCACGGTCGAACAGGTGGTGATGCAATACCGCCCCGACATCATTTTTCATGCGGCAGCCTATAAACATGTGCCATTGCTAGAGCAGCAAGTCCGTGAGGCGGTGCACAATAATCTGATCGGTAGCAAAATTCTGGCAGAAACGGCGGTTGCCGCCGGCGTGAAGCGTTTCGTACTGATCTCGACCGATAAGGCGGTCAATCCGACCAATGTGATGGGCGCAACTAAACGGGCCGCCGAAATTTTGTGTCAAAACCTCAATCAAACTACCGCTACCGAATTTATTACGGTGCGTTTTGGGAATGTGCTGGATTCCGCCGGCAGCGTGGTGCCTTTGTTCCGCGAGCAGATCAGCGCCGGCGGCCCGGTTACCGTGACCCATCCCGACATCACCCGCTATTTCATGACCATTCCCGAAGCCTGTCAGCTGATCATGCAGGCAGAAACGGCTGGGCAGGGCGGCGAAGTGTTTGTGCTGGATATGGGCGAGCCGATCAAGATTACCTATTTGGCCGAACAGATGATCCGCTTGAGCGGTAAAACCCCGGGTCAGGATATTGCGATCGAGTTTGTCGGTTTGCGTCCCGGTGAAAAGCTGTATGAAGAGTTGTTTCATGATCAAGAGCAATTAATACCAACCGCTTTTGAAAAACTGCGGCTGGCCAAGGCGCGGATTTATGATTCCCGGGAATGGGCCGAACGCATCGAGTTATTACAACAAGCTTGCCAGCAAGCCGATCAGTCGGTGATTTTAGGTTTGTTGAAACAGTTGGTGCCGGAGTTTCAACAACAGCCCGGTTGATGGTCGGGATTTGTCGCCGGGGTTGATCGCCGATATCAGCAGCTTGCCGGCTGGGGCGATGCCGGCGAGGCGAATGGCAATGAGGTTAGAACTGGATTGGATGGGTGAGATGAAAATTCTGGTGGTTGGCGGAGCGGGTTATATCGGATCGCATATGGTCAAATGGCTTGGCCAGCACGGCTGTGCGGTAACGACGCTGGATGATTTGTCGTCCGGTCATCGTGAGGCGGTGTTATACGGTGAGTGGGTGCAAGGCAACTGTGGCGACCGCGCCTTACTGGATCAGGTACTGGCGGCGGGCCGTTTTGATGCGGTGATGCATTTTGCCTCGTTTATTCAGGTGGGCGAATCGGTGCAGCAGCCTGACAAGTATTACCACAACAATGTGGTTAACACCCTGACTTTGCTGGATGCAATGCGCGCTCATGGTGTCAGCCGCTTCATTTTTTCGTCAACTGCTGCGACCTTTGGCGAACCGCAATACACGCCAATCGATGAACGGCATCCGCAGCAACCGCTGAATCCATACGGGCGTAGCAAGCTGATGGTTGAGCAGTTACTGGCCGATTACGATCAGGCCTATGGATTCAAGTCGGTGTGTTTACGTTATTTCAATGCCGCCGGTGCAGATCCCGACGGGCAGTTGGGTGAGCGTCATGATCCAGAAACTCACCTGATTCCCCTGGTATTGCAGGCGGCCTCGGGTCGCCGCCGGCAAATTTCGGTATTCGGCAACGATTACCCCACTGTGGACGGCACCTGTATCCGCGATTACATTCATATTCAGGATTTATGTGCTGCGCACTGGCTGGCGTTGAACAGTCTGCTGCAAGCTGGGCCGAGTCAGGCATATAACTTGGGCAATGGCAGTGGTTTTTCGGTAAATGAAGTGATCGAAACCGCCAGACAGGTTACCGGTCAACCGATTGCGGTCGATTATCAGCCCCGGCGTCCCGGTGACCCGGCTCGTCTGGTCGCCGATGCCAGTCTGGCCCGCAGCCAGTTAGGCTGGCAACCCCAGTTCTCCCAACTCAGCACTATTATCGAACACGCCTGGCAGTGGGAGTTGCAGCATTGCAAGCTTGATAATTGAAAGGGCTTTGATTGTTTTTATAAGTACTGAATAAAACGCCAATTAATATGCAATAAAATTTGCCTTCACTGGTATCAAAAAGTAATGAGTTGAATAAACTGCCAATCGTGGTTGTCAATATCAAGCCTCGTGCCAGTTTTCCATATAAAGGATCTGGTAAATCATATGAATATTTCCAGGCGATATAAAAAAAGCCCAGCAAGACTAATAAGCCCGCCACGCCAAGTTCTACTGCGGTTAATAAAAACTGATTATGAGGGTTTACAGTATTAACTCCTGATGCGCTTTCCGGCTTTGGGCTCGCCGCATACTCCTGAGCAAAACTGCCGGTTCCTGTTCCGAATAGCAGATTACTTTTGATTAAGACAAGAGATTGTTTATAGAACTCCAGGCGGAAGCCAGACGAAGTTTTTAGATTTTGGTTGTGATTGCTTATTTCATCTTTAATAACAGTTATTTCAGGTTGTTTAAATTCGGGTTGGAATTGCAATATAACTGCAACTGCCAGAACTATGATCAATAGATATTGAATGATCTTCTTGTTCCAGTTTTCCAGCGCAAACCAAATCAATAAGATGACTGTCAATAATTGACCTGTTTTTCCTGTGATCAGAAAGAATATTTGATAAGTGGCTAGTAAGTAAATCGTCAGCCATAGATATTTTTTATAACCTTGTGATGATGAACTGATAAATAGCATGAGATAACTGCAAAATACCATGAAAATGCTGCCCGCAATACGGTTCTTGAAGACAATATATCCTTGTTCTATATCCTGGGTGTGAGGAATGACTTGCAGCCATTTTAGGTAGGAGATTACCAATACTGCAATAGAAGAAAACAAGAACGCGTTTATTGCCAGTCGTCTGATTTTGGGTTCGTGTAATACACTTATAATTACTGGAATCAGTAGTAGCTTATAGTAATGGGATAATCCGCTTAATCTTTCCGATAATGGTGCGCTTGAATAGATAACTCCGGTTATATAGGCGCCAAGTAAAATAAGGCTGGCTAATGCTATTGGGTTTTGCTTGATGACTGTGTATTTATGTTGATAGTTCCCTGATATTAGCCAGAATGATACTAGTAATATATGGCTGACAGTCATATAGGCTGTCGGTAAATTGATGCTGATACAGGCGGCAATCACAAGCCATTCTGTAATATGGGTGGTTTTCCTGAAATAATCTGGCGAAAAGCTGGGCATTTTTATTGTTTTATTTTTTTGTCTGGTAAACCCCATGAGTCGGGTTTTCCATTTATCAGCCAAAATAACATAGTGGTTTTAACGCTCAGCTTTTGTTTGGGTTTGTGTGATTTTCCAAAAGTTATCGCAGTAATCATCAAGTAAAATAAGGCGTCAAAAACCAATTTAGGGATATGCCATAAATACAATATTCGTCTTTCAATAACTGACATCGTTTTCTGCCAATACAATAATCGGGATCTAAACAACTCTATTGCAGCTTCTTTGGAATAGCCTTTGGTACTGGCCCCACCGGTATGAACCATAGCAATTTTGGGATCAAACACAATATCCCATCCGGATTGGCCAATCCGAAAACACCATTCGGTTTCTTCGTAATAAAAAAAGAAATCTTCATCGAGTAAACCTGTGTCAGTCAGCATTGATTGTCTGATTGCCATACAGGCACCGTATAAGGCTTCGACTTTAGATGGTATATACCGATCAAAAACCGGTTTACGTTTGGGTTTAAAGCCAAGTTCAGACCAGAATTTGGTCACATCACCGGCTGAACGGCTAGGGGTACCATCCGGCGATAGCAACTGACCACCAATTAAACCGGCATTCGGATAGGTTGCAAAATCTTCGAGGAGTTGGTTAAGAATGTTTGCCGGTAATAGCAAGTCATTATTACAAAGCAGAATATATGCACCGCGGCTTTGCCGGATACCCTGATTACAGGCGCTGGCGTAGCCAGTGTTGTAATCATTGGTAATTAAACTGATGTCAGGAAACCGTTTTAAGGCCAGATTGGGTGAACCATCAGTACTGTGGTTATCGACCACTATGATTTCATCCTGAGTGGGGTCGATAACAGCGGCGGCACTGGTTAAAAAATCCAGCAACCGCTGTTCGCCGTTACGATGAATCACCACAATGCTGAAACGATGATCGGTAGTTGGTTGTGTATCCATGCCGCTGGTTGCCATTAAAAATGTATTGCCTGATGCAGCGCCAAACCCTGCTGATCTTTCACTGATAACTGCGGCGCTGCGTCGAGTGGCCAGTCAATCCCGATGCTCGGATCATCCCAGGCGATACAGCGCTCAAATTCCGGCGCATAAAAATCGGTGGTTTTGTACAGAAACTCGGCGGTGTCCGACAGCGTGACAAAACCATGCGCGAAGCCAGGCGGAATCCAGAGCTGATGTTTATTGTCGGCCGACAACACCGCACCGACCCACTGGCCGAAGCTTGGCGAACTGTTACGAATATCCACCACCACATCAAACACTTCACCTTGCACGACCCGCACCAGTTTGCCTTGTGCCTTGGGTGGCAGTTGAT
>CAIUWU010000236.1 GCA_903902945.1 uncultured Pseudomonadota bacterium | reverse complement strand
TGCATGGCGTTGACCGAGCCATTGGAGGCGGCGGTAGTGGCAACTGCCCATAGTGCAGAGTTGACGATACCGAACCGGCTTTCCTTGCCTTCCATATTGCCCCCGGGCTGCAGGCTGCTGGCGGTCTGATCGACCCCTGATAAAGTCCAGGCCGGATTGCCGCTTTGTTCGGCGGTTACGGTGAGCAAAATCAGGCTCGCCAGCACCACAGTCATGGCACTCAGGATTATCCAGCCCTGACGAGTGTCACCGATCATGCTGCCGAAGCTGTAGCACAAGGCCGCCGGGATCAACAGAATCGCCAGCATCTCCAGAAAATTCGATAGCGGGGTCGGGTTTTCATAGGGATGAGCGGAATTAACGTTAAAAAAGCCGCCACCATTGGTACCCAGTTGTTTGATGGCGATTTGTGATGCAGCCGGGCCCATCGCTAATAGTTGCGGCGGATCAGCCGGTGTTGCTGCATTGATGGCTTCGACTGGCTGAATGGTCTGATAAGGCTGAAAATTTTGTATTACGCCCTGGCCGGCCAGCACTAATGCCAGCAATAAAGATAGCGGTAGCAGAATATATAAAGTGCCGCGAGTGGTATCGACCCAGAAATTGCCGATGCTAGCGCTGTTGCGGCGAATAAAACCTCGGCTTAGCGCGACCAAGACCGCCATGCCGCTGGCAGCGGAAAGAAAGTTCTGTACCGTCAGCCCCAGCATTTGCGTTAGATAACTCAGGCTTGCTTCACCGCTGTAAGCCTGCCAGTTGGTGTTGGTCACGAAACTGACTGCGGTGTTAAATGCCAAGTCAGGCGCAATAGCGGGCAGGGCCTGTGGATTGAGTGGCAGCAGATCCTGAAAGCGTTGCAGCGCATAGACCATCAGCAAGCCCAGCAGATTAAAGCTTAACAAGGCCAGTGCGTATTGCGTCCAGCGCATTTCCTGGCTGGAATCGATGCCGCAGACCCGGTAAATCAGTCGTTCTAACCGGCCGCAATCCTGCTGATAAATCTGCGCCATATAAGCGCCCAGGGGTTTCACCAGCAGCAATAAGCTGATCAGGTAAAGCCCAATTTGCAACAAGCCGGAAGCCGTCATCAGAATTTCTCCGGAAACAGTAATGCCACGATTAAGTAGTAGAACACGAGTAGTGCCAGCCCGCCGCTGAGTAGATAAATCCAGTTCATGACTGAGCCTTTAATCGGTCACAGGCGCGCGGCAGGACAGCGCTAAGTGTAAAAAAAGCGACGCTTAATAGCAGGTAGATCATATCCATTGGGTTTACCTCTCGGAACGATGAAAAATCGGATATCACAACATTGACCGATTATGCGGTAAGCAATGTACAGCGCCAGCGATAAAAAAGTCGTAAAAATACCGGCGGCCGATATAAGCCAAATATAAAAATGGCCGGTTGACGACGCGGCCGCAACGCCGCGCTTAGGCGTGGTGAGTTTGATGTTTTGGTATCAGATGATAAAAGCTTATGAACAACCGGCTTTTACAGGGTGAATAGCCGCGCTACGCAGCCAGGCAAGCTAGTGGATTTGATGATGCCTGATTAAGGTTTTTTAAAAGCCAGATCCTGTCTGACGGTTTAGATTACTGGGTTGGGCTTGAGCTTAGAGGGGGTAAATTGGCCAGTTTGCGACATTCAAAGATTTCAATGTACGTCAGCAAGAAAGCCGAAATCTGCCGCATAACGATTTAATTCAGCGGATGATAAAAAGCGCAGCTTTTTGGCAGTCCGCTGGATGATGGGTTAGCCCTTCGCACTTTTGTATACCTTCAGAGCACGGAGGACGCTCAAAGACTTGCTCAGCTTGGATAGAGATTGCGATGCGGCTGATGATTCTTTGATGTAAGCCTCGGCGTTTGCTTTGATAGTGCTGAGTGCTCCACGAAGTTCTACAAGTTCTTCCAAGAACTCAATATCTACTTCAGCGGTGACGAATTGGTGATCACACGATAAGCATTCGCGCCCCCTCTGGAACCAGTTTATGTCCTCATGCTTTGTGTAGTACTTGCGCTGTCCATAATCGCTTGGGTCATATGTGACTTGCGCGGCAGGAATGGCTTTACACGTTGTGACTTGCTTGCAAGATGGGCAAAACATGTCTGTTCCGCCTTTGGTAACTCGCATGCCTGTCTCCTAGAGGGCCAACAAGGAATTAGATGGTTTCCGTATATCTACCGAAAATGATCTTCGACACGATAATTTATTGATTAGCATATGATCTTCCTTCTGTATATCATTCGGCGGAGAAATAATGACCGGTAACGACCAGACTGCTGCCATTGAACCAGATCGAGCGATAGTCCCCAACGGGTCGATTCTGCTCCATCACCTCCAGTTGTCAAGTTCGGCCAATTTCCGGCATTAAAAGGCAACGGAGCTTGGCGGCTATAAACCCAAATGCTGTTATTCAGGTTGGCTTATTACACGAAACAGTCTTACGGTGTTATCGGTAAAGCATCTCAATTCCTCTTGAATCGCAAATGTCATAAAAATCACTTGGATTAAATCCAATAAAGGCATCAATACGAAGCGAAATGTCTTCAAGCATTGAACGAACTATATGATCCACTAAGCTATAAGTATGAGTTCTATTTTCAAGAACAAATGCCAAAGATGCTTCACGATAGGGCCCATCCTCAATCAAGATGGTTGATGGTGAATCTAGGAAACGTTTTAGTTGGATAGCATTATGCTCTCGTCGAATAAATCTAGTATTTATTACTTCATAAAGAGTTGGCCAAGGGATGAGTAAAGAGTGCATCTGTATTTCCTCTTCTATAATCAGGGCCTCAGTACGGTAATTATCACGTTCATTAAACAATGCAAACCAATAACCTGAATCAGCAATGATTTTTTTCGACATTAGATATCATCCTCTGACACTGAGTCTCCATAGCCCTCCCAAGGAGACGCCTTGCGTCTTCCAATTATGAAACTCCCTTTGTTGGTACTATCCTCTCTGTATATCACGTAAACTCTGTCGCTTTTCGAAAACGTGATATTTTTTTCTAAGTCTTCCTTCAATATTTTTTTTATGTCTTCCCCTTCAGGAATTTCATATTTAATGGCTGCTAAACTATCACCACATTCGCGAGCATCGTGGTTATCCAGCCATGTATAGAAACTTTGATAGTCTCCTTTAACGCCCAAATCATACGAAAGCCAAATAGTTTTAATCATACCGATACCATGTTCAAAAAACTGTTGAAAAAACTTTACTAAGCAAAACTAGAGGGTATGTTTACCACAAAAAATCAGCATGGTTCAAGAAGATATAGGGGCATAAGGTAGAGCACAAAATCCAGGCGGCTTCTACAAACTCAATATCAGCTTATCATCTCTTTGCAGACATTTATAAAAGCAATCGAATGTCGTCTTAAGGCCAAATTCACCCTTTTAAAACTAATCGCACCTTGACCGTCTTGCCTTTCACTTTGCCCGCTGACAGTTTCCGGGCGGCTTCCTTGCCAATGCGGCGCTCCACGGCGACATAGGTACTTTGTTCGGTGACATTGATTTTGCCAATCTGTTCGGCTTTAAAGCCCGCGTCAGCGGTGAGAGCACCCAGTACATCGCCGGGGCGGATTTTGTCTTTGCGCCCGCCGAGAATTTGCAGTGTCACCATGGGCGGCTGCAGCGGGGACGGATTGCTGTTTTCCAGTTCGGACAGGCTGTGGAATTCAGGATCGCTACCCATGAACTGGCTGATGCTGTTTACGCGTGGCGTTTCCTGCGGACTGAACAGACTCAGCGCCCAGCCGCTTTGATCGACGCGGCCGGTGCGGCCTATGCGGTGGACATGCACTTCCGGGTCGGGGCTGACATCGACATTAATTACCGCTTCCAGCTGGCTGATGTCCAGGCCGCGTGCGGCAACATCGGTGGCAACCAGCACCGAACAGCTGCGGTTGGCAAACTGAATCAGCACTTGATCACGGTCGCGCTGTTCCAGATCGCCGTTCAGGGTCAGCACACTGAAACCCTGCGTCAGTAATTCTTCCTGTAAATCACGGCATTGCTGTTTGGTGTTGCAAAAAGCCAGGGTGCTGAGCGGACGGTAATGCTTTAACAGCGTGGCGACCGCTTCAAAGCGCTGCTGATCATCGATTTCATAAAAACGCTGACGGATTTTGCTGCTGGCATGCTGTTCGTGCAGATGGACCTGCTGCGGATTCTGTAATAGCTGTCCGGCTAGTTTGGCAATGCCGTTGGGATAAGTTGCCGAAAACAATAAGGTCTGGCGTTGCCGGGGACATTGTTTGGCGATGGCGCTGATGTCGTCATAAAAGCCCATGTCCAGCATCCGGTCGGCTTCATCGAGTATCAGGCCGGAGAGATGATCCAGTTGTAAACTGCCGCGCTGTAAATGATCCATGATACGGCCCGGTGTGCCGACCACGATATGGGCGCCATGTTCTAGGCTGTTCATTTGGGGGCGCATCAGGGTGCCGCCGCACAGCGTCAGTACTTTGATGTTATCGGCAAAGCGGGCCAGACGGCGGATTTCCTGGCTAACCTGTTCGGCCAGTTCCCGGGTCGGGCACAGTACCAGACTTTGCACTTTAAACAGTTTGGGGTTGAGTCGGGTCAGAATCGGCAGCCCAAAGGCTGCGGTTTTACCGCTGCCGGTTTTCGCTTGGGCGATCAGGTCATGACCGGCCAGCGCCAGCGGCAGGCTGGCGGCCTGAATCGGCGTCATGGTCAGGTATTGTAATTGCCACAGATTGTCCAACATGGCTGCCGGCAGTGGTAACTGGTCGAAACCGGGGCCTGCCAGGGTTTCGGCAGGGGCGGATAGTGGGGTGGGATGGATATTAGTCATGCCCCATTATCCGCACCCGGCTTCGTGCTGTCTTTAAAAACTTGGTTTCTATGCGTGTTGGTTGTCAGCCGGTTAAATTTAATCAGGCTGACAGGCGAGCTTCAGACGGTTGGATTGTCTAGGTTTTTGATAGTTTCCAGCACCGCCTGCGCATGACCTTCCGGGTTAACGCCATATTGGGCATCGACCAGCACGCCGTCTTTATTAATGATGAAAGTAGAGCGGACGATTTTCCATTTTTTGATGCCGTCTTTTTCGACTTCCTGCCAAACGCCGTAGCTTTCGCATAACTCACCACTGGTGTCGGCCAGTAACTGTACGGTAAGCCCGTATTTGCTGATAAAAGCACGATGGCTGTCACAGTCATCTTTGCTGACGCCCAGAATGACGGTGTCGGCAGCGGCAAACTCGGCAGCCAGTGCGGTAAAGTCATTGGCTTCGATGGTGCAGCCAGGGGTGTCGTCTTTAGGGTAAAAATACAGTACCAGATGTTTGTTGCCGCTGAAATCGTCAAGACTGATGGTTTGATGGTCTTGATTAATGGCGCTGAAAAAAGGAGCTGATTGATTGGCAGTAAGTAATTCAGACATGGCGGCCTTGTGGGTGAATTTAAAAAAACGCCAGATTACGTTGCCTGGGTATCGGTTTTCAAGCCCATCAGCCGTACGGTTTTTAACGCGGATTCAAAATCCGTTCCAATCACATGGCTATTTCGAGGATAATAGCGGCTTTTTACTGTTTTGACCCTGATGCGTCACGCATGAAGCTGGAAAAAATCAAGCTGGCCGGATTCAAGTCCTTCGTCGATCCGACCACTATTCCTATCAACGGCAATCTGACTGCGATCGTCGGACCTAATGGTTGCGGAAAATCCAACATTATCGATGCGGTACGCTGGGTGATGGGGGAGAGCTCGGCCAAGCATTTGCGTGGCGGCAATATGACGGACGTGATTTTCAACGGTTCGTCTGGCCGAAAACCGGTCAGTGTCGCTTCGGTGGAACTGATTTTTGATAACAGTGAAGGCAAAGCCGGTGGTGAATATTCGCAGTACGGCACTATTTCCATCAAACGTCAGGTCAGCCGTGATGGTCAGTCGATATTCATGCTCAACGGTTCACGTTGCCGGCGCAAAGATATTACCGATCTGTTCTTGGGTACCGGTCTGGGCTCGCGCAGTTATGCGATTATCGAGCAGGGCACCATTTCCCGGATGGTGGAAGCCAAGCCGGAAGATTTGCGGGTGCATATTGAAGAAGCGGCCGGAATTTCCAAATACAAAGAACGTCGTGCCGAAACTGAAACCCGGATGCGGCATACCCGGGAAAACCTCGAGCGTCTGAATGATTTGCGCGACGAGGTTGATAAACAAATCAAAAATCTGGCACGGCAGGCCGAGAAAGCCGAGAAATATACCGAACTCAAGCAGCAGGAACGCCGTTATAAACAGGAATTGCTGGCAATGCGCTGGCAGAGTTTTCAGCAATCGGCCCAGCAGTTGGAAACAAAATTACAAGCTGTTGCCGAACAACACAATCGGCTGTTTGTGCTGCTCCGTGACACTGAAAAGTCTATGGAACTGAAACGCGGCGAACAGAAAACCCAGCAGCAGCATTTTGAAGCCACCCAGGCTGATTATTATGCGATCGTAGCCGAAGTCAGTGGTCTGGAGCAGGCGATCCGTCATAACCAAAAGAGCCATGAAGAGACGCTGATCGAAATTAACCGTCTCCGTCAGCAGGCTGAACAGGCGCAGACCGATTGCGAACAGGACCGGCAGCAACTGGAAGAAATCCGCCAGACCTTGCTGGAAGCCGAAGAAACGCTGATCGTTGCCAAAGAGCGTGAAGAAGATTTGCTGGGTATTCAGCAGGATGCGCATTTGCAGAAACAGCAATGGCAGCAGCGCTGGGAAAGCTTTCTGGCTGAAAATGCCGGTTATCGGGAACAGGCCGAAGTGCAGCGAACCAAACTGGTTCAGCTGGAGAATCAGAATCGTCAGTTGCAGCAGCGGTTGGATAAACTCAATGAAGAGCGTGGTCAGTTAGGTGGTAGCCAGTTACAACTGGCGCTGGAAACGCTGGATAGCAGTATCGAGTTGATTGAAAACGAGCGCAGTCAGTTGCAAAGTCAGTTAGAGCAAATATTGCAGCGGATTACGCTTTTACGACCGCAGATCAAGCAACTGCATGACCAGCTTCACCAGAATCGCGCTGAATTGCAGCGGGTCAATGGCAAGATCAGTTCCTTGGAGTTGTTGCAGCAGCATGCTATGGGTAAGGATCAGAAACAGCTCAATGCCTGGCTGGAGCAAGTAGGTATTGCCCAGCAGCCGAGGCTGGCCGAGTTTCTGGAGGTTGAGGCAGGTTGGGAAACGGCGCTGGAAACGGTGCTGGGTAGCTATCTGGAAGCGATTTGTGTCGATCATACCGAACCGCTGTTGCAGGCGTTGGATGATCTGGGCAAGCAGTCATTGATTATTTTTGAAACCGGTCAGGCGCATGTTGCGTCGGTTTATCAGGCGACCGAGTTAGCGGCCAAACTCCGCAGTCGCTGGAGTTTGGCCAGTCTGTTATCCGGTATTTATTGCGCCGAGACACTGCCGCAGGCGCGTAGTATGAACTTGCAGCCCCATGAATCCGTGGTGCTGGCCGATGGTACTTGGCTGGGTAGTGACTGGATCAAAATTAGTCGAGGCAGTGATAGCAAAGCCGGCGTGTTACTGCGCGAGAAACAGTTGCGTGAGCTGAAACAGAGCCAGTCTGAATTACAAATGCTGATCGCCGAAGCCGAACAGCAACTGGAAAGTCATGAGCTGGCGCTGAAACAAGCCGAACAACAGCGGGAACAGTCGCAGCAGCAGGACAAAGTGCTGGCGGCCGAGCTGTCAGCCAAAACCGCCGAGCACAGTGCCCAGGCGGCCCGTTTTGAACAGCAAAAACGCCGGATCCAGCAGCTGGATCATGAGATCGACGAAATCCTGCAGCAGCAGGCTGAGAATGCCGAAACCATTTCCGAGTCTCAGTTAATTAAAGAGGATGCAGAACAGGCGCTGGCCGAGTTGCTCGAGAAAAAATCACAGCTGGAGCATCTGAATCAGCAGCTGCAGTCGCAGCAGCAGGATACTGATGCCTCGGTTAACCAGGCCCGTCAGCATTTGCATCGTCTGCAGGCACAGATTGAGTCTTTGAAATCATCGGAATTACTGACGATCAAACAGATTGAACGTTTGCAGGTCCAGCATCAGCAGGCGGCTGACCGGATCAGCGAACTGGAAAACAAGTTGCAGTATAGTTTGTCGCCGCTGGATGAAGAGAAAATGCAGCTTGAGCTATTACTGGAGCGCAGACAACAGTTCGAGTTCAGTTTGCAGGCCGAAAGACAGGCTCAGCAGGCGAATGAACAGTCGGTTGCCGAATTGGCCGAGCAGTACAGCAAAACCCAGCGCGCGCTCGAAAAGCAGAAAGAGGCACTGGATAGTCTGCGTTTCGAGCAGCAGGACAGTCGGGTGCGTCAGCAAACTATCGCCGAGCAGTTGCAGGAAGTAGATGCTGATCCCGAGCAAATTTTGGCTGCACTGGTTGCAGATGCCAGTGAAGCCAAGTGGAAGATTGCTGTCGATGATCTGACCGCGCAAATCGAACGTCTGGGATCTATCAATCTGATGGCGATTGAAGAATTCAAAACCCAGTCTGAGCGCATGAAGTTTCTGAATGAGCAGCACGACGATTTAATTGAAGCCCTGAACACCCTGGAACAAGCCATTAGTAAAATTGACCGGGAAAGTCGGCAGCGGTTTCAGGACACCTTTGACAAAATCAACAGCGGACTCAAAGAAAAGTTTCCCCGGTTGTTCGGTGGCGGTCAGGCCTATCTGGAACTTAGTGAACAGAATGTGCTGGAGGCCGGGGTTAATATCATCGCCAGACCGCCCGGCAAGCGGAATAGTTCGATTCATTTGCTGTCGGGTGGTGAAAAGGCCTTAACTGCGGTAGCCTTGGTATTTTCGATTTTCGAGCTGAATCCAGCGCCGTTTTGTTTGCTCGATGAAGTCGATGCACCGCTGGATGATGCCAACGTTGTCCGCTTTTCGCAGATGGTCGAGGACATGTCGGCAAGCGTACAGTTTTTATATATATCCCATAACAAAGTGACGATGGAAATTGCAAAACATTTGGCAGGTGTTACCATGAAAGAACCTGGCGTCTCCAGAATGGTGGCGGTTGATATTGAAGAAGCAGTAAGCATGGCAGAAAGCTAATGGACAAAGAATTATTAAGACTGGTAATTGTTTTACTTGGCATGCTGGTAATGATTGGCATGGTGTTATGGCATTTTATTAAAACCTTGCGTAACCGGCCTGAGGTGGAAGAGTTTGATGATGCCGACTACGGCGAAGACCACAGTGAATTTGATATCGAAGATCTCGATGACGAATATGCAGGGATTCCGCTAGATCTGGCCGATCAGCCTGTGGTTGCCAAAACTGCCGATATCAGCCGGTTACCGGCGTTAATTGAATTCAGTATCGTCGCCCGTGCCGATGAAGGCTTTAATGGTGCCGAGCTGTTCGATGCTTTCGAACGGGTGGGAC
>CAIUWU010000235.1 GCA_903902945.1 uncultured Pseudomonadota bacterium | reverse complement strand
CGGATGCGCGCGGGCAGCGGCAAACAAGGCCTTATAGCCGCCATAGTCGTCGACCATCAGGTGGCCGTGCCAGTCTTGCAGAAACTGCTGCGCATGCCGGCCGCTGCGACCGGCTTGATAGTCGAAGACGATGATCTTGGGCCTCGGTTGCAGGTCGTTGCTAGGTAGGCTTTCTTGGTTTTGCCATTACCGGGATTGAGCAGCGGCACTGGGGGGGCGTCGGCATGCAGATTCGGCCCCGTTGCAGCAGATGCCAAACCAGGCGTTCCGCCAAGGGCAGCAAAGCGACGCCGAGATGGCCCATCCAATCGGTCAGCGTGGAACGGGACAAGGTCATGCCATCCCTTGCAGCGATTTGTTCCAGCCAGTAACGGTAGATGATCGAGGAATTTGGCAATCAGCACCCAGGCCAGCATGATGTATCAACACTAAACCGGACAAATACGTTAAGCGGCTTGATGCCGCAATTCATAATTAACCGGAGAGAGATAGCCATTGGCGGAATGCAGTCGCTCTCGGTTGTAAAACACCTCGATATATTCGAACACTGCTTGTTTAACCTGAGCGCGGGTCTGGAAAGTCTGCTGGTGAATCAGTTCGGTTTTCAGCGTGTGAAAGAAACTCTCCGAAACCGCGTTATCCCAACAGTTACCTTTTCGACTCATGCTTTGTCGATTAAGCAAAGCGCGATGGCTTTCTGATGCATATTGGCTCCCCGGTCGGTATGCCATAGCAAGCCTTTGCTGGGCTTGCGTTTCCAGGTAGTCATCAATAGGGCATCGTTGACCAACTGGGTTTTCATATGTTCGGCCATCGACCAACCCACGATCTGGCGAGAAAACAAGTCGATCACCACCGCCAAGTACAACCAGCCTTCCTGGGTATGGATATAAGTAATATCGCCCACATAGACTTGGTTTGCCTGATCAACCCCGAACTGACGATCAAGATAATTGGGCGCAATCGGTAGGTCATGCTGAGAATCAGTGGTGACTTTAAATCGTCGTTTGGTTTTACACATCAATCCAGCTTCTCTCATTAAGCGACCAATTCGCCGTCTTCCGACGGCTTGACCTTGATGGGACAGGGCAATTTTGATCTGTCGGGAACCCATAACTGCGTCGGCTTTTTTCGAAGGCTTTTAAATCCCAGATTGCTCAGTTTCTCATCCTCTTGCTGCCTTGGCGAAGGGCGACGATGCTGCCAAGCTAATAAGCGCTTGGCGACACTTGCAAAAACCGACACATCGTCTTTACGCTGAAGTCCGCCGTATGTTTTCGAATCCAGGCGTACTTTACCGCTGCTGTTTGGCAAAGTACCCACAGGGCATAAATACGCGGCGGCCTTTTTTAGTAGATCCCGCTCCTCGGTTAGCCGGGCCACCTCTTTCTTAAGCCGCTTGAGTTCATCATAAAGATGATCGTCGGTTCGGGCCGGATGATCAGGGGATTGGCGTCTGGAATATTTACCAATGCAGGTATGCAACGTATTAACGTTAATCCCCAGGTCTTGAGCGACCTGAGCAATCGATTTATCTGATTCGTTCGCCAGCTTAACCGCTGAGGCTCTGAATTCGGCTATATAGGTATTAGGTTTCTCTCGGCTCATTTGGAACACACTTAATGGGTGTCCAGCAAAGTGTAACCACATCACTTTTTCCAAGTTGCGGTTTGGCGGTCAGCGAGTTACTCATCGCCGCCAGTCAAAATTAATCGTCCATGCCTCACACCCAACCACAGTTGTTCAAGCCCGCGACATGAACTTACCTGTATCAGTGTTAATTTTGATTACTTCGCCGCTTTCAATATATTCAGGCACCTGAACTTCAAGCCCGGTGGTTAGTTGCGCAGTTTTGGTCCGATTAGTCGCACTGGCACTTTTCATGGCTGGAGGTGTCTCGACAATCTGGAGATTGACCGTGGCAGGCAGTTCAATGCCAAGTGCATTGTCATCCATCAGCAGCATCACAATACCCTCCAGGCCTTCTGATAAATAGGGGATCTGTTGGTCAATATCCTCTGCCGACAAAGTGTATTGTTCATAAGTTTCTGAATTCATGAAGACATAATTGTCGCCATCCTGATAAGAATACTGAACCGCAGCCCGAGAACAATCTGCTGTTTTTAGCATGTCATCGCTTTTAAAAGTTTCATCCAGCTTTTGCTTGGTTTTCATATGAGCAAAACGGATTTTATAGAGCGTAGTTGCTCCTCGGGATGTCGGGTTACGCACATCAATTTTTTTCACTACATACGGCTCGCCGTTGATTTCGATGGCGCTGCCTTGTTTTAGTTCATTGGCCTTAGGCACGATAACTCCTGATCATTATTAAAGAATTTGCCATTGCTGATTTTTATAGATCTGTAATGGCTGAAATTGATTTTTGTAGCGCATTTTACGGCAGTCTTCTATCCAGTAACCCAGATAAACAAATGCGAGATGGCGTTGTCTGGCCTGTTCAATTTGCCAGAGTACCGCATAAGTACCCAGGCTATGGCGATCAAAATCCGGATCATAAAAGCTATAGACAGCCGAGAGTCCGTCTATCAATACATCCACAATCGCCACGCCGACTAATTGCCCCTCAAGGCTAAACTCGACAAACCAGCTGTCGCACCAGTCGCTACTTAAGAAATCGATATAATTTTGTTCGGTGATTTCAGCTAGATTGTCAGTATGACGCGCCAGTTGATAACGGCGATAAAGAGCAAAATGCCGAGGGTCAAAAACCGGTTCTCTGATGACGAACCGTATATTCTGATTCAGTTGCCAGCAGCGTTTTTGGCCCCGGTTTGCTCGAAAATCTTCAACAGCAATGCGGCTGGCAAGACAAGCCTGGCAGTCGGGGCAGTGCGGGGCATAGATTTGATTGCCGCTACGTCTGAAGCCGTGCTGAATCAGAGCCGAATAAATCGATGTATCAGGCGCAATGCGTTCATTAGCCAGTAAAATTGATTGCGCGGTTTGCTGTTGCAGATAGTGACAAGGATGTTGGCTAGAAAGCCAAACCGGTAAAGAGATTACATCGGCCATGGTGCCGGCTGCCTACAGTAAGTGTCCAATAACTCTTTAAACGCCTGGCGCGGAATCTCTTCTGCCCCCAGACTTAGCAGGTGTTCACTTTTCACCTGACAGTCAATCAACTGAAAACCCGAAGCCCGAAGTTGGCTAACCAGATGCACAAAAGCTACTTTAGATGCGTCGCGGCAATGATGGAACATCGATTCACCAAAAAAGACCTGACCGATTGCCAAGCCGTACAGCCCGCCAACCAGTTGGTCATCTTGCCAGGCTTCTATGCTGTGGGCGATGCCTAATCGATGTAATCTCTGATAAGCATCAAACATTTCGCTATTGATCCAGGTGCCATGACCGTCGCATCTGGGGGCTGCACATTGCTGCATGACCTGGGCAAAATCCTGATTGCAACGGATGCTGAAGGTTGTTTTACGCAAAGTTTTTTGCAGGCTACGCGACACTTTAAGTCGATCGGGAAACAATACCAGCCTCGGGTTGGGGGACCACCAGAGAATCGGGTCGTCTTCGTTATACCAAGGGAAAATGCCGTTCTGATAAGCTTGAACCAGGCGTTGCGGGGATAAACAACCACCGACTGCCAGCAAACCGTTCGGTTCCTGCAAGGCCTGATCCAGTGCTGGAAACGGTTGTTCCGGCCAATCTGGATCAAGCAGTGTCAGTTGCATCAGTTAATCTGCTCAGAGATTTTGTTCATCCAGAAATTTCTCGGCATCCAGCGCTGCCATACAGCCGGCTCCCGCCGAGGTGATCGCTTGTTTGTAATGCGAATCCATCACATCGCCGGCCGCGAAAACGCCGGTGACACTGGTTGCCGTCGCATTACCGTGAATGCCGCTGTTGACCACGATGTAACCATGATCCATTTCCAGTTGACCGGCGAAAATATCGGTATTAGGCGTATGGCCGATGGCGATGAATACACCGTGAACATCCAGCTGTTTAGTTTCGCCGCTGTTGACATTCTTGATCCGTAATCCGGTTACGCCCATGTCGTCCCCTAATACTTCATCCAGCTGGTGGTTCCATTCAATCCGTACGTTACCGTTTCTGGACTTTTCGATCAGTTTGTCCGACAGGATTTTTTCGGAACGGAATTTGTCGCGTCGGTGTACGACAATCACTTCAGAGGCAATATTTGACAGATATAACGCTTCTTCAACCGCAGTATTACCACCACCAATCACCGCTACCGGTTTGTTGCGATAAAAAAAGCCATCGCAAGTCGCGCAGGCTGAAACCCCTCTACCTTTGAAGGCTTCTTCTGACGGTAAGCCCAGATATTTTGCAGAAGCACCGGTAGCGATGATCAGTGCATCGCAAGTATACGTGCCGGCATCACCGGTCAGGGTGAAAGGGCGTTTGGATAAATCCGTACTATGAATATGATCAAAAATGATTTCGGTGGCAAAACGCTCGGCATGTAAGCGCATTCTTTCCATCAACTCAGGTCCTTGCACGCCATCGACATCACCAGGCCAGTTATCGACCTCGGTGGTGGTGGTCAGCTGACCACCTTGTTGCATGCCGGTAATCATGACCGGATTGAGATTGGCGCGTGCGGCATAAACCGCTGCGGTGTATCCTGCCGGACCTGAACCTAAAATCAGAAGTTTGCAATGTTTGGTAGCCGTCATAGCCCTCTATCTCCGCCAATAAATAAAATTGCCCGAATTATAAAGGCAATCTTCAGGTGATAAAACCGCTTAAATACTGAGTTTGTTAGCAGCCCTGCCTGCTAAATCTCGTTTTTATCATCTATAATCACCGCCTTTTAAGTTTTATTGAGAGCCAATATAGATGGTTGCTGTTGTTGATAAAAAATCGACGCGTGGATTTCGTGAAATTGCGTTTCTTGGGCTTACCAGCTTGGCGTTATTTTTTCTCATCGCTTTATTCACCTTTCACTCTGATGATCCGGGTTGGAGTCATAGTACTTCCTATCGTTCAATACATAATGCCTGCGGGGTTTTAGGGGCCTGGCTGGCCGATTTTGTGCTGAGTTTTCTGGGGCTGATGGCCTATTTAATTCCGGTGATTTTAATCTGGTATGGCTATTTATTATTCGCGCCCGACGAACATGAGATGCCGCAATGGCAAATCCTGTTGCGCGTGACTGGATTGGTTGCCACGGTTATTTCCGGGGCGGCCATTTTTTTCTTGCATTTTCATTTTCTGCGCACCAAATTTGATTTGCCGGAAAGTCCCGGCGGAATCATTGGTCGAGAAGTAGGTGACACCTTGGTGCATTTACTGGGCAACTCAGGCTCTACTTTGTTATTGCAGCTGATGTTCATGACCGGAATCACTTTGTTGACCGGTTTGTCTTGGCTGGTGGCAATGAACTGGGTCGGTAAATGGACGCTGGCGTTTTGTTCGCTGTTCAGTTTTTCAGCTTCGGCTGCCAAGACCAGCCGTTATCAGTCATCTGATCCGGTCCCGGAAGCCGCTAAAACGGTCAGCAGCAAAAAACGCCCGGTAGAACCGCCGGAGCCGCTTGTCGAAGAAAAGTTGCTCAAGAAACCAAAATTGCAGATCGTCAAAAACCTTGCTCCGGCTGTAACGGAAACCGAAATGGCGGATACCGTAGTTAAATTTAACCGGCGAAAAGAAACCAAATTTGATCCGGATGCCGGCGAGGACATTTATCTGAATGCGCTTCCGCCACTTTCCCTGTTAGACAAACGTGATATCAAAGTGAAACGGTTTTCCAAGGCAGAGCTGGAAGACTTATCGCGGCGGGTCGAGGATGTATTGCAGGATTATGGCATTTCCGCCGAAGTCGAAGCCGTTTTGCCGGGGCCGGTGATTACCCGTTTTGAGCTGCGTTTGGCGGCCGGTGTCAAAGTCAGCCGCATCAGCGGTCTGGCCAAAGATTTGGCACGGGGACTGTCGGTGATCAGTGTGCGAATCGTTGAAGTGATTGAAGGCAAATCGGTGATCGGTCTGGAGATTCCCAACCCCGAACGAGAAATGGTGTCACTACGCGATTTATTGGTATCTGACGAGTTTGAGTCGGCCAAATCCAAGCTGAGCATCGCGATGGGCAAAGATATCTCCGGCGCTCCGGTAGTTGCCAATCTCGCCAAGATGCCGCATGTACTGGTTGCCGGCACCACCGGATCCGGTAAATCGGTGGCAATCAATACCATGATTCTGAGTTTGCTTTATAAATCCAAGCCTGACGATGTCCGGCTGATCATGATAGACCCCAAAATGCTGGAGCTATCGGTTTATGAAGGGATTCCGCATTTGCTGACACCGGTAGTGACCGACATGAAAGATGCCCAGAATGCCTTGCGCTGGGCGGTCGCCGAAATGGAACGGCGTTACAAACTGATGTCCAAGGTGGGGGTGCGTAATCTGGCCGGTTACAACGAAGAAGTCACCGAAGCCGAGAAGAAAGGCACACCAATCCGGGATCCGATGTTCAGACCGGAAACCCCGGTGCCTTTCGAGGATTATCCAACCTTAACAACATTGCCCAGTATCGTCATCGTGATTGATGAACTGGCTGACATGATGATGGTGGTCGGCAAAAAGGTTGAAGAACTGATCGCCAGGCTGGCACAGAAAGCCCGTGCTGCTGGCATCCATCTGATTCTGGCCACGCAAAGACCTTCGGTTGATGTGTTGACCGGCTTGATTAAAGCCAATATCCCTACCCGGATTTCGTTTCAGGTCTCTTCGCGCATCGATTCCAGGACCATTATTGACCAAGGCGGTGCCGAAGCGCTGTTAGGCAATGGTGACATGCTGTTTCTGCCGTCGGGTACCAGTATCCCATTGCGGGCCCACGGCGCCTTTGTCGGTGATCATGAGGTACACCGAATTGTTGAGTTCCTGAAAAAAACCGGGCCAACCAATTATCTGGATGAAATCACCCACGAACGCAGCGATAGCGGTGATGTACTGGGTGCTGATGGTGATGATGCCGAAACTGACAGTCTCTATGATGAAGCAGTGGCTTTTGTGACCGAATCCAGAAAAGCTTCGATTTCCAGCGTGCAGCGCCGTTTCAAGATCGGCTATAACCGTGCCGCCAGAATCATCGAAGAAATGGAAAATGCCGGTGTGGTGACGCCCGCCGAAAGTAACGGCTCGCGTGAAGTTCTGGCACCGCCACCACCGCGCTGATGACAGAAAGTACATGGTTTGTCTGGGGATTGGCGTTAGTGGTATTGGTATCCACCACCATCGCCGCCTTACTGGGTTTGCGGGGTAACCATGAAACGCCGGTCAAAGTGATGTTGTTCGTCGGCTATTTCTGGTTATCGGCCTTCGTCCAGCTACTGTTAATCGCTGGTATTGCACATCTGGCAAAATTTTAAAGATTGGTATGACATTTTGTTTCGAATGGGTCGGCTATCTGGCGGCTACGCTGACTACCTTATCGTTTCTGCCGCAGGCGATCATGACGCTAAAAACCCGTGACACCGATTCGTTATCGCTGGGGATGTATTCTCTGTTTACCACCGGGGTGCTGATGTGGTTGCTGTATGGCATTCACTTGCAGAATCAGGCCATCATTATTGCCAATGCCATCACCTTTGTACTGGCGGCGATTATTCTCGGGTTCAAAATTTATAATTCTTTTAAACGCTAGCAGTGGATTGCTAAAACATGAAAACTCGTGACAGAAGAAAGGGTGTGGTATTGGTGCTCACCGGCGAAGGCAAAGGTAAATCGTCCAGCGCTTTTGGTATGGTGTTTCGCGCCGCCGGTTGGGGAATGCGGGTTTGTGTGATTCAGTTCATCAAAGGCCAGTGGCAGACTGGTGAACAAAGAGCCGCCCAACGCTTTGACAACATTGAATGGCATGCACTGGGTGACGGCTTTACCTGGGATACCAAGAATCCAGAACAGGATATTAAAACCAGTCGTGATATCTGGGCTTTGTGTCAGGAAAAAATCCGTTCTGGCGAATTTGATCTGGTGGTGCTGGATGAAATCAATTATTGCACCGGCTATCAATGGATCAGCGGGCAGGAAATCGCCGATTTTATTCGCCAGGAAAAACCTGCCTGGATGCATCTGATCTTGACTGGCCGCAATGCCGCTCCCGAAGTAATCGAAGTGGCAAACACGGTGACTGAAATGACGCTGCTTAAACATGCCTATCAGCAAGGTATCAAAGCCGAGCAGGGCGTGGAATTTTAAGGCTGAAAAAAAGCCATGAATCTGGCAGAATTAGTGCTCTTTTCAACTCGACTAAAAATACACTATGCAACAAGCTAAGCAATTGATTGAACGGTATTACCAAGCGTTTAACAACGGTGACATGGATACTTTCCTGAGTTTGTTAACCGATGACGTGGTTCATGACATTAATCAGGGTGATCGCGAACAAGGTAAAGAGGCTTTTACCAAATTCATGCAGAAAATGAATCATCATTACCGTGAGCAATTGGAAAACATCGTCGTGATGGTCAATGAAAACGGTACCCGTGCTGCTGCCGAGTTTGTTGTATTGGGTGAATATCTGAATACCGACGAAGGTCTGCCAGAAGCGAAGGGCCAGACTTACCGTCTGCCAGCCGGCGCTTTCTTCGACATCCGCGATGGTAAAGTTGCCCGTGTGACCAATTACTACAATTTAGGCGACTGGATCGAGCAAGTTGATCCGCAATAATTTTTAGGTTTTATAAACCATTTCGCATAGAATCCGGGTGGCTTGAGCCGCTCGGATTGTCCGAAAATAATTACAAAATAGAGGAGAGCAACAATGGGTGAAACAAAAAAATTAATGATCGCCGGTGCCGGCGCGATTTTAGTTGGCTTCATTATGGTGGGCATGAGCAAACAGCAAACCAATGAAGAAAAAGAATCTGCAGCTCAGATTCGTACACTGGTTGCGATGCAGGAAATGGCTAACCAGAAATGTCCGAAACTGATTCAGACCCATACCGGGACTCAGGTTTATTTCCCTTCCAAAACCGACACTGACAAAAATACTTACGTCACCATGGAATGGGTGGGCGAAGCCGACTCCAACTTCAAAACTGCGTCCTGCACATTGAAGCAGGCATTGGGCGGCGTATCCAAGCTGGTAATCGACGGCAAAGTGTTGATCGATAAATAAAGCGCCTTTGAGGGTCGTGCTTGGTAACTACCATTTTCGATGATTTACAGCCCCCGGTTCTGTAAATCATCGCCTTCCGGTTTTAAATTTCTTATGGGTATCGCGGCGTATGGCGCCATCAGCCCTTCTGACGATCTGGTTTTTATAAGCTTGTCATACCGTTTTCAAATAACCGGTTACAGCCCAGATTTAACCCCCCGGCACAGCCGTTCATTGAGTTTTTAAATTGTTATCAGCATGGAATACGCAAAGCATTTAATCGATATGATTTTGCATATCGATCAATATCTTAACAGTCTGGTCGGTGAATATGGCATGCTGGTTTATGCCCTATTGTTTCTGATTATTTTCATTGAAACCGGATTTGTGGTGTTACCTTTCTTGCCCGGTGATTCGCTGCTATTTGCCACCGGCGCTATGGTTGCGATCGATATATTCAATATTTATTGGGTATTGGGATTGCTGATTGTAGCGGCGATTCTGGGGGATACCGTCAATTACTGGATTGGCCGGATTCTGGGCAACAAAGCTTATTCGGTCAGTTGGATCAATAAACAGCATCTGGAAAAAGCCGAAACCTTTTACCAGCAGCACGGCAACAAAATGATCGTGCTGGCCCGCTTCGTGCCGATTGTGCGTTCGTTCGCACCTTTTGTGGCCGGTATCGGACGCATGAATTATTACCAGTTTGTCAGTTACAACATTATTGGCGGTATCGCCTGGGTGTTGATTTGTGGGGGTGCCGGCTATTTCTTCGGCAATATCCCGGTCGTCAAACAAAACTTCGAACTGGTGATTTTGGGCATCGTGGTGGTGTCATTTTTGCCGATTGTGTTCGAATATCTGAAAGCCCGTAAGGCGGCGCAAAGCTCATGAATCTGAGCGATTCACAAAAATGGTTGATGCTGGTTGCAACCGCTGTTGTGATCGCCTTGCTGTATCGGTTATCGCCGATTCTATTGCCGTTTGTGTTTGCCGCCGTGTTGGCTTATCTGGGAGATCCGGTGGTCGACCGGCTGGAAACCTATCGCTATCAGAACTATCAGCTCAACCGCACCATGGCAGTCATTGTCGTGTTTACCGCCATCATTCTGATGATTACTGCCTTGCTGTTAGTAGTGATTCCGGCCATAGAGTTGCAGATCGGTGAATTTATCGACAAATTGCCGGCCTCGCTGGCCTGGTTGAACCGCTCAGTGATTCCGGTACTGCAAAAATATATGGGGCGTGGTGTCAGACCATTGCAGACCGACCAGATGCTGGTGCTGATCCGCGGTTACTGGCAACAAGCCAGCGGCGCCGATGGCAGCCTGATTGTATCGGTATCACACTCAGGGGCTGTGATTCTGGGCTGGATCACCAATTTATTGCTGATTCCGGTCATCAGCTTTTATCTGCTGCGCGACTGGGATGAACTGATGGTCAAAATTCACGATTTATTCCCGCGCCGCTACCAGGCTACCGTCACCAAACTGGCCGCAGAAGCCGATGATGTGCTGGCAGCCTTCATGCGAGGTCAGTTTTATGTGATGCTGGCCATGGGATTTGTCTACACCCTGGGCTTGTGGTTGATTGATCTGGAGCTGGCCTTATTGATTGGCCTGTTGGCTGGGCTGATCAGCTTTATTCCCTATATGGGAGTGATTGTCGGCATTATTCTGGCCAGCATTGCCGCCTTGCTGCAATTTCAGGATTTGATGCACTTGGTGCCGGTGCTGATCGTGTTCGGGGTCGGCCATAGTCTGGAAGGCATGTTGCTGACTCCCTGGCTGGTCGGCAACAAAATCGGGTTGCATCCGGTCGTAGTGATTTTTGCGGTACTGGCTGGCGGACAATTATTTGGTTTTCTTGGGGTTTTATTGGCATTGCCGGTTGCATCGGTGATTATGGTATTGCTACGCCATGTCCACGATCGCTATACCGATAGCCCTTTTTACAGTCACCCCCCGACTCGATGAGCGGGATCATTTACCAGGACTTGTCATAAAAGTCCGTTATCACAGGAAGTTACTATGGCTTTAAATAATGAATTAATCGCAGAAATCAGATTGTTGTCTTTATTCAAACTGGATTCGATTCAGGAAGGTGTCAAAGTTCACGGCAATGCCGATCCGGAAATGATTGCCGCTGCTCAGCGGTTGTTTGATAAGCACATCATTACTCAGCATGATGGTGGCTATCTGACCGATCTGGGTATCGAACTGGCAGAACATGTGCAAAAAGCCCTGATCATTCTGCAGGCCCATTAAGCTTGATGACCGGGTTTACAGCTGTAAACCCAGTTCAAACAACCATTTCACCGAGGCATAGGCAAACAGCGCAATCAGGCTGCAGAACAGTAAGAATCGTAACGGCTGCCGCCGATTGCGGAGGAAAAAGCCCTGATGCTGCCCGGTGCGAATCGCTTCTCGGTATAAAGCCCGTTGTTGAATGGTGCGTTGCTGCTGATAGTTGTCAAACAGCGGTTGCGCAACGGTAAGATCTTCTTCGTCATATAGCCAGATAGCCGGCAGTGACAATCCCCAGTTGCCGGCATCGGTTTCATAAAAGCCGATGTCATGCTGCTGTAACAGCTCGCGGACATCGTCCGCCTCATCTTGCGGCACACCGCGTAAATTAAAAAATAAAACAGCCATGATAATCAGTGTTGGCAGACAGGACAGAAATAACTGGCGCGCTGGCCAATTTTGAGATGTTCGATAGGGGTGGCGCACAGCCGGCAGGGTTGATTGCGCCGGCCATAAACTTGCAAAGTCTGCTGGAAATAACCGGGTTTGCCTTCGGCGTTGGTGAAGTCGCGCAAAGTAGTACCGCCTTGTTGAATAGACTTGCTCAGTACCGACTGAATGCTGTCGACCAAGCGCTGGTATTCGGTCAAGGTGATATCACCGGCGCTGCGTAGCGGATGAATTCCGGCTCCGAACAAGGATTCGCTGGCGTAAATATTCCCGACACCGACCACGATATGACTGTCCATGATCAGCGATTTGATTGGCACCCGGCGGTTTTGTGAACGCTGCTGCAGATAAGTGGCGCTGAAATTAGCCGACAAAGGTTCCGGCCCCAGTACCGCCAGTAAAGGATGTTCCGCAGGCTTGGTGGTCGATAACACAGCGCCAAATTTACGCGGATCGTTAAAGCGCAGCACGGTGTCATCATTGAAAACCCAGTCGACATGATCGTGCTTGCCTGGCAACTCGGCCGGGCTGGTGATGCGTAAACTGCCTGACATGCCCAAATGCACCAGCAGATAATCGTCGTCAAAATTCAGCAGCAGATATTTACCGCGCCGGCTGACGTCCAGCAGGATTTTTCCGGACAGCCGTTGCTCTAGATTGTCAGGCACCGGCCAGCGCAATTTGGCTTGCCTGACCAGCAGCCGGGTCAGAGATTTGCCGACAATGTGCGGACTGATGCCGCGGCGGCTGGTTTCAACTTCGGGTAATTCGGGCATGGTTATAATTCAGCTAGAAACTGGCGGGTCTGGGCGTGGAGTTTGCCGCGAATCAGTGGCAGTTGCCAGCGTCGGCCTCCGCATTGCCGCCAGAGCTGGGCGGATCGAATGCCGGCCAGTAACAGACTGCGGATTTTGTTGATGTTGTACTGCGAACTCAGATATTGCTGATCACCGATCACCATGATGCGCGGTTGCAGGGTGCTGATGGTGCTGTAGTAAAGATCGGCAAAGTTGGCCAGCACATTCTCATGCAGAATATCGAAATGCTCGGTTTGCGACTGAGCGCGATGAATGCCGGCCTGGATTTTGCTTTGCATCGCCGGGTTTTTGGTTAACTGTTTTTGTAAGCTGATCAGCTGTCCGGCGTAGCGTATTTCCTGAGTGCTGGTGGCAACCTGACGCCCCAGCTGTTTTTCCAGTTGCAACAAGCCGGCGCGGATGCCACCAAGGCCGCCGAATACATCGGACACACTGTCGGCATCGATTTTCAGCAAACTGTTGAGACTGGCTGTCATGGCTTCGGCATCACACTGACCGGTACTCGCTTGTTGATTGACCAGCCAGCAGACCTGGCTTAAACCCGCCAGAGCGATGGTTTGATTGGCAATGGAATTTAGCGGCATATAAACGAATCCACCACTTATTGCGCTTGAACCGGTTTGCCGGATTGAATCCAGCCTTGAATGCCCGTATTGAGATGATAAATATTGTTTTGTCCTTGTTCAGTGAGAATGGCGCCGATTTTGCTGCTGCGGTTACCCGAGCGACAGACCAGAACCACCGGCTGATCCGGCGAGGTTTTTAATTTTTCCAGATCGGCCAGCCATTTTGCGGCGTCAAACTGGCCATTGCTGTCGAAACCCTGCAGTTTGTGGCTGTTGGGAATGATTCCCGAAGCCTGCCATTCTGACGGGGTACGGACATCAACGATCAGCGGATTCTTTTGTTGTTGCAGCGACTGTAATTGATCCGGATTGAGCTGGCCGAGTTCAGCGGCGATAACTGAACAGCTGGCAAACAATAGTAAGGCAAAGCAGAGTGATTTAAGTGTCATGATGGTTTAGCCAATGATGAGCTGTAAAACGGCGGCGATTTTCGCAGGTTTACGGGTTTAGTGATATTGAATTATGATGAATTTCAGCCCGGTCTTATATCATGATCTGCGAATATTCGTCGACCGGTTAAATTTCCCGCATTGTATTTCACTAGCCTAAAGGAGGCAGTCATGTCCGATTCCGTTGCAATTAATGTCACAGGTATGAAATGTGGTGGTTGTGAAAACAGCCTCAACACTAAATTATCGGCGCTGAAAGGGGTGCTGGCGGTTAAAGCCTCGCATCTCGATAAGCGTGTCGATGTCGAGTTCGACAGTGCCCAGCTGGATGTCGAAGATATCGAAGATGCGATTATCGAAGCCGGTTTCAAAGTTGAATAATCACAGGATCGAATTGCTATGAATACCACTGCCCCCGATATCGAGCCGGTGCCTGAACTTCGTCTGTCCATTCTGGGTATGCGCTGTGCAGGTTGTATTGCTGCTGTCGAAACCGCGCTGCAGTCGGTACCGGGGGTGGAGGCGGTCAGTGTCAATTTTGCCGACCACTCCGCAACGGTTAAAACTGCGGTTGATCCGCTATTGCTAAAACAGGCGCTGACCGCAGTGGGCTATGACGCAGCCGTGATGGAAGGTCTGGAAGATAGCAGTGCAGAAGATTTACAGCAGCAGCGCCATTATCGCCAGTTGCTGATGAAAACTGCGGTGGCTGGTTGTTTGGGGCTGTATCTGATGCTGGGCGATCATCTGGACTGGTTTCCCGCCATTAGCAGTGCCGAAGGCCGACAGTTCTGGCCGCAAATCGCCTTATTGACGCTGGTGGTGATGTTTTACGCCGGTGGGCATTTTTTTCAGAGCGCAGTCAAGCTACTCAAAGTCAGGCAGACTAATATGGATACCCTGATTGCGCTAGGTACTGGATCAGCCTGGCTGTATTCAACCGTAGTCATCGATTTTCATAACTATCTGCCCAGTCTGTCGGCCTATGCCTATTTCGAAGCGGCGGCGGTGATTCTGGCGTTTATTAATTTGGGTAATGCTCTCGAAAGCCGGGCCAGAGGCAAAACTTCAGCGGCGATCCGCGCGTTGTTGGGGTTGCAGCCGCGAACCGCCCGCGTAGTGCGTGACGGGCAGGAACTTGATATAGCCATCGAGCACGTCGGACTGGGTGAAACCTTGCGGGTCAGGCCTGGTGAAAAAATTGCTGTCGACGGTGTGATCATCGAAGGTCATTCCAGTGTCGATGAAGCCATGCTCACCGGTGAAGCTATGCCGGTCGAAAAACAGTCGGGTTCAAACGTTGCGGCGGGCACCATTAAT
>CAIUWU010000234.1 GCA_903902945.1 uncultured Pseudomonadota bacterium | reverse complement strand
TTATGGACCGACGCCGGCGAAGGCCTGCCATTATCGTTATATGCTGCCTTCAACGAACAGGATGAAGCCTATTTTGTAGTCGAAAAAATTCGCCAGTGGATCAAAGACGGCGGGATGCGCAGCGATGTTGCCATTCTCTATCGTTCCAAAGCCCAATCGCGGCAGTTTGAAGAACGGCTGATGACTACCGCCACTCCTTACCGGGTTTATGGCGGCCTGCGTTTCTTTGATCGCTTGGAAATTACAAACGGGCGCGCCTCTCTCAGACTGTCGGCCAATCCGCATGGCGTTCCCTCGTTTGAACGGGTGGTAAATACCCCGACGCGCGGCATCGGCGCCAAAACCCTCGATGACATGCGTTTGCTGGCGCGTGACCGTTCCGTTTCCTTGTGGCAGGCCTCGCATTACCTGATCGAAGAAGCGCGTTTGCCGGCACGGGCAGCATCTGCCTTGCAAGCCTTTATGCATCTAATCGATACCATGAGCCAGCAAACCGCCGGCCATGAAGCCTTATTCGAGAGCGTTAAATATGTAATCGAAAGCAGCGGCCTGATTGAACTTTATAAAAAAGAAAAACAAGACAAAGGTGAAACCCGGGTCGAAAACCTGGAAGAGCTGGTTAACGCCGCCAAACTGTTTGATTACGACAGCGACAATCCTGACAACCTCAGCGAGCTGGATCAGTTTCTGACCCATGCCGCACTGGAAGCGGGTGAGATGCAGGGCGATGCCGACGACGACTGCGTACAACTGATGACCTTACACACCGCCAAAGGACTGGAGTTTAAACTGGTGTTCATGGTGGGTGTCGAGGAAGGTCTGTTTCCATCGCAGCAGGCACTTGATGATCCTGGCCGCTTGCAGGAAGAGCGCCGCCTTTGTTATGTCGGTATTACTCGTGCGATGCAGCAGCTGTATCTGAGTTATGCCGAATCACGGCGTTTATATGGCAAAGACAGCTATCCGCGCCCTTCCCGCTTCATCAAGGAAATTCCGGCCGAAGTGTTGCAGGAAATTCGCATCCGCGCTAATGTCAGCCGACCTGCACCTCAGCCAACCAGCATCAGCAACGCGGTTGCCGCCAACAGCCGTTTCAAACTGGGCCAAACGGTGCGCCATGAAAAATTTGGCGATGGTGTCGTGTTGCAAAGCGAAGGTGAAGGCGATCAGGAACGGGTACAAATCAATTTCCGTAATGCCGGCATAAAATGGTTGATGCTGGCCTACGCCAAACTGGAAACTATTTAATTTTTCGCGAGTGACCCATTATGTCGACTGCCTGGGCCGGAGGAACCGATGCCATCGTGGAACGAATGGACGAAATGACTGCGCTGTTCATCGCCGAACAGCGTAAATCACTGTATCAGGGCGAATCGGCAAGCCCTTGTGAAGAATGTGGCGAACCGATTCCGGAAGCGCGCCGACGGGCGATTGCCTGTCAATACTGTCTGGCTTGCCAGACCAAACTGGAACAACATCGTTAAGGAAAATCATGCCTACTCTCAAACCTGCACCGACTACCCAACCACTGGCCGACAACATTCAGCAGCGCTGGAGCCCCCGCGCTTTTGATCCTGCGCGGGCCATTAGCGAAGACAGCCTAACCGCCCTGATGGAAGCCGCACATTGGGCACCATCCTGTATGAATGAACAGCCCTGGCGCTATCTGCTGGCAGACAAACATCGCCATCCCGACAGCTGGCAGCGATTACTCGGCTGTCTGGTTGAAAAAAACCAGCTTTGGGCACAACAGGCGCCGTTGTTGATTCTGGCCGCGTCGGTCACTCATTTTAATAACAGCGATAAAACCAACCCCTGGGCTGCTTATGACACCGGTGCCTCGGCACAAAATCTAGCCTTGCAGGCCACCGCACTGGGACTGGTCACACACAGCATGGGCGGTTTTGATAAAACCAAGCTACAACAGCAATTTGCATTACCGGCTGACATCATTCCCTGGGCAGTGATTGCCGTCGGTTATCAGGCCTCGGCGGACAGCCTGAATGACGAATTCAGACAAAAAGAGCTGGCCGAACGTCAGCGCTCTGCACTTGCCAGCCGTTTTTATCTGGGCAGCTGGCCCGGTTGAATACTGGCTTATCGCTAAACTTGCGGTAGAGTGAAGCCCTAAACACTTGTGAACCGACTATGAAAGTGCATCAACTCTACCGCAAACAAACTCTTAATCTGAGCCTTGAACAAGCCTGGCAGTTTTTTTCCTCGCCGTTTTTTCTGAATCAGATTACCCCCGACTTTTTTCATGTCGAAATTCTGTCGGCTGTCCCTGAGGATATTTATGCCGGCCTGATGATCAGCTATCAGATGAAAGCAGTAGGCGGTTTGCCAATGGCCTGGTTGTCAGAAGTCAGTCATTGCCAGACTCATCAATATTTTATTTACCAGCAACGCGAAGGGCCGTTCAAATTCTGGAGTCATGAAGTGCGGCTTACGCCGGCCGCTGAGGGTGTGATTATCGAAGACATCGTTTTTTACACCATGCCTTGGCTGATAATCGGCGAATGGCTGCACAGCCTGCTGATCGGCAAACGTCTCCAACAGATTTTCGATACCCGCAGCCGCTATCTCGAACAGCGCTGGGGTTTATCGGTCGCTTCATCCACTTGATTGTGAGCAAGCCTTGATGCCAGTCAGCCAATTACTGATTATTTTGGGACTCGGGATTTTGATCCTGGGTCTGGTGTTGCAGTTTGCCCCCTGGCTAATCAGCTGGTTTGGTAAATTGCCGGGTGATGTTGATTACCGCACTCAAAACACTATCGTATTGATTCCGTTTACCTCGATGATAATCCTTAGTCTGTTCATCAGCCTGTTGATCCTCTGGCTGGGAAAATAAAACGCCCCGTTAGCAATCCGGTGCGGATTTTACGGTTAGCATACTATCCAAAACTATCAAATTATTGATTATCGCCACTATTACTTCTATGATGCTCTACCTGTCCAGGCAGCAACGCTAGCGCCTGAGCTTGATCATTCAGTCATAAAGCCTCGACTCCGGCTTTCCCCAAAGCAAACAGATAATTCGAACGATGATTAATAGCCATCAGCCTGTCAAAACCTATCACAGCATTTTAGCCCTGTCGGTGCTGAGCTCTCTGTTATCAACCGGTTGTGAAACTTTTCAGCCCAAAGATCCCGAGTTTTATTTCAGTCAAGAACAATCTGTGCAACCGGCGCCGGACCCGCACAACTTCAGTGCAGGGACTGGCGATGCGATGATTGGCGAGCTTTATCAGGTAAACCCGCAGAAATATGACACGCTTTCCGATATTGCCCGTCATTTTGGTTTTGGTTATCAGGAACTGGTGATCGCCAATCCCGCCGTCGATCCTTGGCTACTGAATGACAGCCAGCCGATTACTCTGCCGATGCGTTTTATCCTGCCCGATGCTCCGAAAAGCGGGATCATTCTTAATCTGGCCAGCATGCGGCTGTTTTATTTTGCCGATGCCAAACATTCGCAGATCATGACTTTTCCGGTCGGTATCGGTCGTGATGACTGGGATACCCCATTAGGGGTCACCAAAATCATTGAAAAAAAGGTCAATCCCGACTGGACACCGCCGCCTTCGATCATCAAAGAACATCAGGAACTGAATGATCCGCTGCCCAGCGTAGTCAAAAGCGGACCTGACAATCCGCTCGGTTATTATGCAATGTCGCTGGGCTTCAAAAATTACCTGATTCATGGCACCAACAAACCCTATGGAATCGGTATGCAAGTCAGTCACGGCTGTATTCAGCTGTACCCTGAAGATATTGAATTGTTATTCAACAAAGTCAAAGTCGGCACCTCAGTACGTATCGTCCATCAACCTTATCTGGCTGCCTGGTCCGACAATCATTTGTATGTGGAAGCCCATCCGCCAATTGAGAAATGGGCGGGCAAAACGGCTGAGTTACAAAAAGAATTTCGCAAAAAACTCGAAAAACTGGCCACACAACATCATCTGAAACTGGGCTGGGAGCAGGTAAAACCGATTCTGAGCAAGGCTGATGGCATCCCGACCCTGGTAGGTGAATCAACACCGGTCAACACAGCCAATCAACCGAAAATACTGGAACATCCCGACAATCTGCTCGGCGTCCCGACACCGGTGCCGGTTGGCAGCAGCGACTGGTCGGTGAAAATATCCGGGATAGATGATTACGACACAGCCCAAAAACTATCGGCGATGCTCAATCACCAGGGCCCGATCATTCCCTCCTATGTCGAATTCGAAAATGGCCAGCATCACGTTGTGTCGGGGCCATTCAAGACTAAAACCGAATCGCAGAAAGTCGCGAAACGAATACAAAAGAATTTTGAAATGAATGCCGTGGTGGTTCCGCCGAATTCATCGCCACACAACGGCTAATCGAGATCAATTACTTTCACACCCATCCGTTATGAGGACTCAAGTATGTCAAAACCTTTTAGCATCGTAGCCACAGCTGTCTGTTTGAGCTTAAGCGGCTGTGCCAGTCAGACCAACTGGACACCGGTAGTAGACACTTACGGCGATCCCAATGCCGCCAGACTTAATCAGGACATAGCGCAATGCAAACAGCTGGCGTTACAGGCCTCAGGCGGCACCGCCAAAGAAACCGCAATTGGCGCTGGCGTGGGCGGTTTGATTGGTGCAGCCGCTGGTGCGGCCTTGGGTGCAGCAGTCGGCAGCCCCGGTACCGGTGCGGCGCTGGGCGCAGCCGCAGGCGGCATTGGTGGTGGCGCCAAACAGGGCCTTGAAGCCGAAGACAAATATAAAAGTGCTTACAACAACTGCCTGAGAAATCGCGGCCATAAAGTCATTAACTAAGACGCTGCCAGCCAGGCTGGCTAATTCCAGCCAGCCTGCGCCGATCACACGACCACTACAGCACTGGCGTATAGACGGTTATTAGTTGTTCGCCACCCTCCAGTACCACTTGATCCAGCGCCCGGAACACCCTGCCGGGACAGGCCTCAACCACAGCCTCACTCACTACGATAGTCACCGGATAATGTTTACTGAGCTTCTCAAGCCGGGCGGCAATATTGACGTTATCGCCAATCACGGTGTAGGTCCGGCGATGACTGGAACCCATATTGCCTACTCTGGCTGTACCGGTATTGACCCCTATCCCTATTTCGATTGCCGGCAAATTCTGACTGCGTAAAAAAACATTTAAATCCTCGATGCGTTGCACCATATCCAGTGCGGCTTGCACCGCCAGTTCAGGATGATTTTCGATATAAATCGGATTACCCCAGAAAGCCATAATCGCATCACCGATGTATTTATCTAAGGTACCCTGATGGTTGATGATGGACTGGCTCAGGCTATCGAAATAATTATTCAGCAACAGCGCCAGTTGAGCCGCTGTCAACTGCCGGGAGATACGCGTGAAATGACGGATATCGCAAAACAGGATGGTCAGATCGGCATCTTTACTTTGCATCGAGTAATTGTCGGGGCTCTTGATCATGATATTTAAGACCGACTGCGGCACATACTGTCCAAACATGTTCAAAATATGATGACGACTGTTAGTTTGATTGCGGTAGGCAATCAACGAATCCAGCCAATAAATCAGCAATAGATTCGCCAGCGGCACTGCTACCGGCAACTCAAGCCAATACACCTGCCAGAGCAGTACACTGCCCGCCAGCAATAGCAGCAGTATTAGCAATACCATCAACAAAGCACGGTAAATACTGACCACAGGCAAGAAAACAGCCAGTAAGCAAGCCGAGATTAGCGTGAATAACAACAGCAACAGCGGATTGAACTCAGCAACGCCGATCAGTTGGTGATTCAAAATCCCGTCAATAATATTGGCATGTAACTCGACGCCGGGAATCACCGAGCCAGACGGGCTGGTACGCTGATCGCGCAAACCCGGGGTCGAAGTACCCAGCAGCACGATTTTATTTTTTAACAGCGCCGGCGGCACCTGTTTGGCTAATATATCGGCCAAGGAAAGATACCGTTGGGTTTATCGAGCAGGTTGATAAAGCGTTCGGCTTGTTGTCCGGCAAACCCCAAATGAGCAAAGTCAAACTGCACGTTTTCTTTGTCGAGCAGACGAATCACGATACTTTCGCCATGAAAGGTAGGAATGGTCGACACCCTTAAATCCAGTTCTTTGCCTACCATCTGTAACTTGATGCGCCCATCCTGTGGCAAGCGGCGTTCAGCAATATCCAGTTTAGCCATGATTTTGATCCGGGAAATCACCGCTGAACTGGAAGTGACCGGCGGAGAATCAATGTCATTGAGGACACCGTCAATCCGCAGACGAATCTGCAACTTTTCTTCAAAAGGCTCGATATGCACATCGGAGGCACCGCTTTCGATGGCCTTGTTAAAAATGAAGTTGACTACTTTGATGATAGGCGCTTCGCTGGCCATGTTTTTTAAATGCTCAATGTCATCGGCATGAGCTGTTTCATCAACTTCGAGCGCATCGACGATGATGTCCATTTTCGATTTACCATCGCCATATTGTTGTTCCAATGTGGCTTCGATCTCGCCAAAGGTGGCAATCGACACGTCGAGTTGACTGTGAGTAGCCAGCGCCAGCGCTTTAAGGCTGAAATCATCAAAAGGATTAAACACCGCCACTTTGATTGTGTGCTCATCAGTATCCAGTGGGCAGATATGCTGTTCTTTTAAGAACCGGACCGGAAGCTGATCGGGAAACGAGGCGACAGTAGACTGATTGAAGTTAGTGATGCGTGGATAACCGCTGATAGCACAGGCGGCGTCAGCGATATCGCTTTCCGAGCAATAACCCAGCTTATACAACAGCTTGGGGATGGAATCATTGGGGGCGCCATGCCGGACTCTCAGGACCTTGTTAAAGTCTGCCTGCGATAATTTGCCGGCAGCAATCAATACATCAACAAAGCTCTGAATTTGAGTACCGATCAAATTTCCATCCATATCGTGATAGTTTTTAGAATCCAAACAACCTGTCAGACCGGTGCCGGCCCCAGGACTAGCCTAATCACAATTTAACTCTTATTATGTTTTTATACAACATAAAATATATATTTTTATCAAATACTAACAAAAGCCGCTAATAGCAATAAAAAACCCGCCAAGCCTTGCGGCTTACGGGTTTGTGGAAG
>CAIUWU010000233.1 GCA_903902945.1 uncultured Pseudomonadota bacterium | reverse complement strand
TCATAATTTATTCTCCCGAGCATACTGCGCTTCGAACTTTTCAAAAGGAAGGGCAAGTTCAACCACTGGGTATAAATGGAGAAGGATTGTTAAAATTAATATCTGTAATATTTGAAAATAATGATATATCCTGCATAGATGAAATCAAAACATCTCTAAAACTATTAGGCTGGTTTGAGGACTTTAAGTTAACCGATGAAACGATCCAGTCAGTCAAAAGCATTGAGGTCAAAGACTATTATATTGAAAGTGAAAAGCAATACTTTGATCAGATGAGTACTAATGAAGGCTTTCTTTTTTTACTCTTTTATTTCACTGCCATGACTAGTAATCTGACTCCAAATTTTTTCGCCATTGATAATATTGATGCATCTTTAAACCCGAAACTTTGCGAGGGTCTAATAAAAAAGCTTGTTACTTTAGCGAAATTACACGACAAGCAGGTAGTCTTAACCACGCACAATCCTGCAACGTTAGATGGCTTAAATCTTGATGATGATGAGCAACGGTTATTTGTTGTATCTAGAGGACGCTCGGGGGAGACTAAAGTAAAACGTATCAAAAAACCATCAATTAAAGAGGGTGGTTTTCCTGTTAGATTGTCTGAAATGTTTATAAAGGGAATTTTAGGTGGCATACCAAAAGGCTTTTAGCAATGAGTAGTTTTGCTTTAATTACCGAAGGAATTACTGATCAAGTAACCCTTGAAACCATCTTATGGGAGTACTATGACAGTGACTTGGATGTAACTTACATACAGCCAATAAGAGACGCCACAGATGAAAGTCGGCAAGAAAATATAGGCGGCTGGGAAAAAGTTATTGAATATTGTACGTTGCCGGAATTTAAGAGCAGCTTTTTGTTCAATGAATATGTCGTCATCCAAATTGACACAGACTGCTGTGAGCATATTAACTTTGGTATCGCATTAACAGTACATGGTGAAGACAGGTCTCAGCAAGACATTATAGATGATGTTAAAGGGCTTCTTATATCGAAAATTGGTGAAGAAGTATATTCCGAATACAAAGATAGGATTTTGTTTGCCATATCAGTACATTCGTTAGAATGTTGGTACCTACCGTTATTTGAAAGCAAAAGAGCTAAGCAATCTAAATCAAAGAATTGCACCGAACATCTAAAGATGGCGGTTAATAAAAAAGGGATTTCATACCAAAAAGAACATGATATTTATAAAAATCTTGCAAAAGAATTCAAAGCAAGAAATGCTATCGCCCAATGCATGGAGTTTAATAAAAGCTTCGAGGTTTTTATTAAAAGTCTTCCAAGCTGCTAGTTCAATATAGAATCATTTTGATCGGCAGTTTGCGTTCGTAGGCGTGGGCGATTTCCGCCATGTACAACTAGTTGTCGATTAATATTTCCGCCTTGGAGCGAACAAAGTGACCGTCGATGGCGCGGTAGGTGGCTTCGAATTTGTGGCGGAAGCTGTCCATTTTGTTGGCGTCGGTTTTGGGCTTATCGACGATTTTTATGTTGTCTTTCAATGCCTGATTTCGGGTGATTTTTTTCAGGCAACGCACGTACGCCTATCCTCTAAAGTGGATAGGCGTTTCTCGTCACTCATTTCTGTAGTTCTCAAATTAGATTGACCAAGTTTACACCATGCCTTGATCCGATCGAGCGACGTTGACTGTTGATTTAACCTTTGCCGCCTTTAGATCGATAAATTGTTCCGTATGCGAACAGGAAAACGCGGCGTTTTTTCGGTAATGCGAGCAGCCCCAAAATTGGCCATGCGGTCCTTGGCGCAGCACCATGGCACCTTGGCAACGTGGGCAGATCGGTTCGACGAAGTCGCAACGGCGATTTTCACAGACGCGAAAGCGGCCCTGGGTTTGCAAGCCGCTGCCACAGAGTTGGCAGGCCCGTTGCGTGTGCTGGCACAATGGATATTGATTGCAGCTAAAGAAACTGCCGTATTGGCTAGCTTTGCGGACCATCCAGCCGGTTTTGCATATTGGACAAGGGACGTCGGCCATCTGTTCCTGAAAGCCGGGGCCGGTAAATTCGTCGACTGAAACGGCATAGTCGCCGTCGATTAATTCCCTGATGAATGGCGATGGGTTCAGACCGTTGCCGACTAAATACACATGATGCCGCGCCCGCGTCAGCGCTACATAAAACAGTCGGCGCTCTTCGGCATGGGCGAAGGCCTCGGCCTCAGGCAGCAATAATTCCAACAAGGGATGGGTGGCTTTTTCCGACGGAAAGCCGTGTTCGCCCTTTTCCAAGCCAAACACAATCACGTAATCGGCTTCTTTGCCTTTCGAGGCATGTACCGTCATGAATTGCAGTGACAATTGCGGATAACGGCGCTTTAACGCCGCAACATCGGGGCGTTTGAAGTTGAAGCGCGCAAGCATTAACACGCTGGCCGATGGTTTGGCCTTACCGGCGATGGCGTCGAGTGCGGCATGAATACCGGTTAAATCCTGATCGGTTTTGATTAGGGATACGGCCGCTTGCTCAACAAGCCGCAGGCTACGAATCTGTTTGTCGATCTGGCTGGGGTTTTGGCTGATGAAACGTGACGCCACTTCACCGATTTTATTGTTGAAGCGAAAGGTTTGATCCAGCACGCTGGTTGCCGTGTCACCAAAGTGCTGTTGAAAGTTTTTGGTCAGCGCGACATCGCTGCCGGTAAACCGGTAGATCGACTGCCAATCGTCACCAACCCCAAATAAACTGGCTGCCGCTGGCTGGGCCAGCAAGGCTTTTAACAAGCGTGCGCGGCTGGCGGAAATATCCTGAAACTCGTCCACCAGTAAATAGCGGTAAGGTGATTGATAACGCCCGGATTCAACATATTCAATCGCGCGGCCAATCATATCGTCAAAATCGATGCTGGCGTTGTCACGCAGCTGTTGCTGGTAGGCTTGGTAAATCGGTTCGAAAACCAGCACTGCGGCATGCATGCGCTGCGGATCTTCGTGCAGATTGGCTTTTTCGACCAATTGCTTGATGCTGAGGTAAGCGGCTTTGAACAAGCCGAGGATTTGCGCCATCAGCTGGCTGAATTCCGAAACCCGGCCCAGCCGATTCAATTGGTCGAGTAACTCTTCTTGCGGCAAGGGTTGAAACTGAACGCCCGCCGCCAGTAGTTTTTCGCTAAGTACTTGGGTCAGTCGCCCTTGTTGTTTCAGGTAGCTGTAGGTTTCGATCAGCGGGGTTTGATATTTTGCGTGTAGCGCCCGTTTCCAGGCCATACCGGCCAGGTAGCTTTCTTGATCGATAAACGGCGGCGTCTGATTCAGCTCGTTCACCGCAAAGTGTTCGATGTAAATGCCGTAATCTGGCAGGAAGAAATCCGGTTGGTAGACCCGGTAGTCCGGGCCGGAGCTATTGACCGGGTAATTGGCTTCATATTGGTAAGCAATGCCTTGTTGATACAAGAAATTGGCAATCTCGCATTCTTCGTAGCTTTTAACCAGTTCGCCTTGCAGGGTACGGATAGTGTTTTCGAGGATGTAGGCGTTGTAAGCCCCCAAACTCTGAAAATTGAACTGGCTTTTGTAGGGATAGGCAAAGCCTAGAAAATAGTTCAACAGCCGCGAGCGATAACGTTCATCTTGCAGCAAGCTGTGAATTTGGCTATCGACAAAGGCAGCGCGTAGCGCGTCGTCTTCCGCCATTTT
>CAIUWU010000232.1 GCA_903902945.1 uncultured Pseudomonadota bacterium | reverse complement strand
ACATTCAGTGCTAAGCGCCATGCACAGACAAATGGAAGATCACCGTTCGCCGATCTTTCCCAAGCTGCTGAAGCCTATTCTGGAAGACCTGAAAAAAGTGTTCGGCACCGAAAGCGGTCAGGCTTTTGTATTTCCGGCCACAGGCACTGCCGGCTGGGAAGTCGCGTTGACCAACTGCCTCAACCCTGGCGACAAAGTCATCATTTACCGTATCGGTCAGTTTGCCCATTTGTGGATGGAAATGGCTAAAAAACTGGGCTTTGATGTCGAAGTACACGAAGTCGAGTGGGGCAAAGCCATTCCTTACGATCATCTGGAAGCGCGCCTGAAACAAGATAGCAACCACGAAATCAAAGCGGTACTGGCTACTTACAATGAAACCTCTACCGGCGTTACCTGCAGCATTCCTGCGGTACGTAAAGCGATGGACGCTTCCAATCACCCTGCCCTGCTGTTCGTTGACGGCGTCAGCGCGATTGCCAGCATCGATTTCCGCATGGACGAATGGGGAGTAGACGGTGCCATCAGTGGCTCACAAAAAGGTTTCATGCTGCCATCCGGCCTGGCAATTCTGGCATTCAGCCAAAAAGCCCTGAAAGCCTCGGAAACCTCTACTTCACGCCGTGGCTTCCTGTCACTGCAAGATCAGATCAACTCCAACAAAGACGGCTACACCCCGTACACCGCGTCTTCAAGCATGCTGCACGGCTTGCGCGCCTCACTGGATTTGTTGTTTGAAGAAGGCTTGGACAATGTCTATGCCCGTCACTACCGCCTGGGCGAAGGTGTCCGTCGTGCCGTAGCAGCATGGGGCCTGACTATTTGCGCTGAACCCGGTGTTGAATCTGATACCGTTACCGCTATCGTGGTTCCGGAAGACAAAGACGCACGCGAAGTCATCAGCACGGCATTTAACAAATACAATATTTCTTTGGGTGCTGGTCTGAGCATTCTGTCAGGCAAAGTATTCCGCATCGGCCACATCGGCGACATGAATGATGTCTCTTTGCTCGGCGCGATTGCCGGCGTCGAAATGGCATTGCTGGATAACGGCATCGACATCAAAGCCGGCAGCGGTGTCGCTGCGGCAATCGAGTACTACCGCACAACCGCTTAATTCAGGCACAAGCAGTGAGGGCCACAAGCCTTCACTGCACTCCCCGCCCTCTCACGCAAATCAAGCACCTTCGATCAACCAGCCGCAGCCAAGAGCCGCACCAACAGCTGTATATTGGCAACCCGCCAGAAATCAGCTTGCCAACATCGGCAACACTAAGTTATCGGCATGACGCCCCAAAAAACAGCCGCTGATCGCACTAAAGCATCAAAGACGGTTAGCCATCGGCATCCTGCATACCTGAACCTCGGCAATCTCTGCCGGAAAGACCGCTTTCATTGCGGCCGTCATCCTATGCTTGAATTGCCTTTATGAAGCAGGCGAAGGGGCTGAGGCCGCGTCTGTCATATATCGCCAAAACTGATCGCAATGCCGCATCCGGCAAACCCACTCACCGGAGATCGCCACGGCACCATGCACCTCGCCAAGACAAGCAACAATCAGGCAAACAAAGCCAATGCCTTTCTGATCGTCGCCGAAACACCCCAAAGCAACGGCAGCAACACATACAGCCAGAACAAGACCAGCAACCATTTTGAAGTGGGTTTATCTGCTTGCGGTTTAGTCATGCGCTGCTCCTGCCTGTTCAGATCTGGCCGGATAAATACCATCCAGTTCATCAAAATCATTGTGTTTGAGATGGTGTTTTTCGTGGACGGCGGTCACCAGTGCATTGCATGACAACCCCAACAACAGAATCACCGCCATGATGTACAACGTCATATTGTAAGCATCGGCTTTGGCAACACCCTGCGCTAGCTGATATTCACGCAAGTAGTTGACCAACACCGGTCCGAGCACACCGGCTGTCGCCCAGGCAGTCAACAGACGACCGTGAATGCCGCCCACATAACGGGTACCGAAAATATCGGCCAGATAGGCTGGAATGGTGGAAAATCCGCCGCCATACATACTCATGATCAGCGCATACAGCAACACAAACCACAGCTTGTCACCCGCCATGCCGGCACTGGGCACTAAAGCGTATAACAGCGCCCCTACGGCAAAGAAAATGCTATAGGTGTTTTTGCGCCCCAGATAATCCGATGCTGACGACCACAAAAAGCGTCCACCCATATTGAACAGACTCAGCAGCCCCACAAAACCGGCTGCAGCCGCTGGCGTGACACTGCCTTTAAACATTTCTTGAATCATCACCGATGCCTGACCTAAAACCCCAATTCCGGCGGTCACGTTACAGCACAGCACCAGCCATAACAGATAAAACTGGGGGGTCTTCAGCGCCTGATCGATATGGACATGCGCCGTGCTGATCATTTTCTGACTGACCTCTGCCGGCCGCCAGCCAATCGGCTGCCAGTCAGGCGGCGGAATCCGAATCGTCAAGGCGCCGATCATCATCGAAATGAAATAAACGCCGCCCATGACCAGCAGGGTTTCCATGACTCCCAGCGATTGTGCGGTTTTAAAATAATCCATCAGCGCCACCGCCAGCGGCGCACCTATCATTGCACCGCCGCCAAACCCCATGATCGCCATTCCGGTCGCCATGCCGCGCCGATCAGGAAACCATTTGATCAGCGTCGATACCGGTGACACATAACCCAGCCCCAGACCGATACCACCCAGCACACCATAGCCCAGATAAACCAGCCACAAGCTGTGCCAGTAAACGCCCAGCGCCGACAACCAGAAGCCGCTGCCAAAACAGCAGGCGGCGACGAACATGGTCAGCCTGGGGCCAACCTTTTCCAGCCATTTCCCGGCAAATGCCGCCGACAAGCCTAAAAACACAATCGCCAGACTGAAAATCCAGCCGATACTGGTCAGCTTCCAGTCATCGGCAGCTGGTTCGGAAATACCGATCAGCCGAGTCAAGGGGTCATTGAACACGCTAAACGCATAGGCCTGGCCAATGCATAAATGCACTGCCAGCGCAGCAGGCGGCACCAGCCAACGACTGAAACCTGGCCGAGCAGTAATATGGGCTTTGCTGAAGAAATCCGTTGCCATGAACTGAACCAATTGCTAACCAAAAAAAACTGCCACTATAACAAAAGCGGCTTTTTCAGGTTAGTCCGATGGCGACACTGTGTTTGGTCAAATGGCTGTTTTATACTGTCGGCTTTTGATTTTCTGAGCCTTGAGCATGAATAAACCCAAAGTCTTAATCAGCCGCCGCTGGCCTGCCAGCGTCGAAGCCAAGTTGCAACAGTTATACGATGTGACTCTCAATCACGACGACCAACCCTTGAGCGCCGACCAGTTCAGATTAGCGCTGCAAAACTATGATGCGGTCTGTCCTAGCGTTTGTGACAGCCTGCCCGCTGATGTCTTAAACGTTGCCAATAAACGTTGTCAGATTCTGGGTAACTTCGGCGTGGGTTTTAATCATATTGATATTAAAGCCGCCCAGGCTAACAAGCTGATTGTCACCAATACTCCCGGCGTCTTGACCGAAAGTACCGCCGACATTGCCATGACTTTGTTACTGATGTCAGCCAGACGCGGCGCCGAGGGCGACAGACTGGTGCGGGCCGGTCAGTGGCAAGGCTGGTGCCCTACTCATATGATGAGCAGCGATGTCACCGGCACCACACTGGGCTTGATCGGCTTTGGCCGTATCGCTCAGGCCATGGCACGAAAAGCCCATCATGGTTTTGGCATGAAGATCCTGTACTTTAAACCGACACCGGCCGATCCGGCAGTAGTAGCTGATTTACAGGCCGAAGCCTGCAGCAGTATCGAAGACGTGTTGAGCCGTAGCGACTTCGTGTCTTTGCATTGCCCTGGCGGACAGGCAACACGCCATTTGATCAATGCCGAACGCTTAAGCCTGATGAAAACCAGCGCCCATTTAATCAATACCGCACGCGGTGATGTGGTGGACAGCCAGGCACTGATCCATGCCTTGCGCAATCAGCAAATTACCGGCGCCGGACTGGATGTTTATGAAGGAGAGCCGAATATCGATCCGGGATTCCTGGATCTGGAGAATGTCAGCCTGCTACCGCATCTAGGCAGTGCAACCATCAAAACCCGTACCGCCATGGGTGATAAGGTCTTGGCTAATCTGGAGGCTTTTTTCAGCGGGAAACCACTACCGGACCGGGTGGTTTAATCAGGAAAGCAAAACAGGTTGCATTGCCGCTGATGGCGGCAATGCAACCTGAAGACTTTAAACTACCGGTTTGTCACCGACAGTCACTACTTTCAGCGAGTTGGTGCCGCCGCTGCTGCCAGTGCGATCACCTTTGGTGATAATGAAAGAATCACCTTGCTCGACCACGATCCGTGAACACAGTTTATCGACTACGAAACGGTTCACTTCGGCGCTGGCCATGTTTTCATGACTGAAATAGATCGGAAATACACCACGATACAGGGTGACACGACCCAGGGTTTTCTCATGACTGCTAAAGGCAAAAATGGGAATACCTGAACTGATCCGCGACATCCATAAAGGTGTGGAACCCGATTCAGTCAAAGAAGCAATACCACTGACTTTAGCGTGGTTAGCCAGATACATGGCAGACATCGCAATTGCTTCGTCGATCTGATCAAAACGGTCGGTCATCCGGTGCTGCGAAGTTTTTACGCTGCGTTGTTTTTCTGTTTCCAGACAAATCCGCACCATGGCCTGCACGGTTTTAACCGGATGCTTGCCAGACGCAGTTTCGGCCGACAACATGATGGCATCAGTGCCATCAACGATGGCGTTGGCCACGTCAAATACTTCTGCACGGGTTGGAATCGGATTTTCGATCATCGATTCCATCATCTGAGTCGCGGTGATTACCGCACGATTCAGTTCGCGTGAGCGCTGAATCAGATGCTTCTGGGCAGCCGGCAGATTGGCATCGCCAATTTCCACACCCAAATCACCACGCGCCACCATGATGGCATCAGAAGCCAGAATGATTTCGTCGATGACTTCCATCGCTTCCGCACGCTCGACTTTAGCAACCAAACCGGCATAAGAACCGGCCGCCTGCAACAAGGCACGGGCTTCGTGCATGTCATCGGCAGTACGCGGGAAAGAAATGGCCACGTAATCCGCCTGAATCACGGCGATGGTTTTAATGTCTTCTTTGTCCTTGGCGGTCAAAGCAGCCGCAGATAAACCGCCACCCAGCAGATTGATACCTTTGTTGTTGGACAGATCACCGCCGACCACTACCTTGGTATTGACCCGGGTGTTATTTTCGACGTTGACCACATCCAGCACCACGCGACCGTCATCCAGCAGCAGACGGGTGCCTGGTTTGACTTCACGAGCTAAAGGCTCATAGCTGATACCGACCTGGGTATTGTCACCATCGAGTTTGCCGAGATTGATATCCAGCGCAAAATCCTGACCTTCTTCCAGCCAGACTTTGTTGTCTTTAAACCGTTCGATACGGATTTTGGGACCTTGCAGGTCGGCCAGAATACCAACCCGGCGACCGGTTTTTTTGCTTAAGTCTCTGACGCGGTTAGCGCGATCGATATGATCCTGCGCAGAACCGTGTGAGAAATTTAAACGGACGACATCAATACCTGCTTCGAACAAATCTTCAAGTACACCAGGTTTATCGGTAGCAGGTCCCAGCGTAGCCAGGATTTTTGTTCTTCGTAACTGCATGTAAATCCTTATTTAGCGTTATGTAAAGCAACAGTGGTGTCCAGCATACGGTTTGAGAAACCCCATTCGTTGTCATACCAAGACAGGATTTTTACAAAATTGCCGCCAGTGACTTTAGTCAAAGACGCTTCATAGATCGAAGAGTGCGGGTTGTGGTTGAAGTCTGAAGACACCAAAGGTTCATCATTGATCGCCAGAATGCCTTTCAATGGACCTGCCGCAGCAGCGCGCAAAATGCCATCAATTTCTTCTTTGCTGGTTTCGCGTGAAGCCTGGAAGCACAAATCAACAATAGACACGTTGATGGTTGGTACGCGCATCGCAAAACCGTCCAGTTTGCCTTTCATGTCTGGCAGTACCAAACCTACCGCAGCAGCAGCACCGGTTTTGGTTGGAATCATAGACTGAGTCGCTGAACGGGCACGGTGCAGATCACTGTGATAAACGTCGGTCAAAACTTGATCGTTGGTGTATGAGTGAATGGTGGTCATCAAACCGTGGTCTACACCGATGGTGTCGATCAGAGGTTTAACCAGCGGCGCCAGACAGTTGGTGGTGCAAGATGCGTTGGAAATAACGGTATCAGATGCTTTCAAGGTTTCGTGGTTAACACCGTAAACGATGGTAGCGTCCACATCATTGCCGCCTGGCGCAGAAATGATAACTTTTTTGGCGCCGGCAGCGATGTGAGCAGAAGCTTTGGCTTTGCTGGTAAAGAAACCGGTGCACTCATGGACAACGTCGATACCTAACTCAGCCCAAGGCAATTTAGCTGGATCTCTTTCGGCCAGTACGCGGATTTTGTCACCGTTAACGATGATGTAATCGCCATCAACAGACACATCAAACGGAAATTTGCCATGAACAGTGTCGTATTTGGTCAAGTGTGCATTGGTTTTTGAATCACCCAAGTCATTGATTGCAACTACTTGAATTTCATTGGTGCGACCTGATTCATACAAAGCGCGCAGTACATTGCGCCCGATACGTCCGTAACCATTGATTGCAACTTTAATTGCCATTGAGTTTTCTCCGGGATGAGTGTGAAAGAGTAGTATCAAAATAGTGCCAAGGCACAAAAATAGCGGCGATTGTAGCAAAAACCCCTACTAAGCGTCCAGCTTAACGGACTGCCCGCCTTAAAACGGTTTAAGAACCGCCAGAAAAACGATAGCAACCAAAAACAGTACGGGAATTTCGTTAAACCAGCGGTAATAAACATGGGACCGCTGATTGCGATTGTGTTTGAAGTCTTGCAGACACTTGCCGCAGTAAAGATGGTAAATCACCAAAACCAGCAATAACCCCAACTTGAGGTGCAACCAGCCGGCACTGGCATACATGGCCCAGGCATAGTCCTGCAGCATCCAGAGCCCGAAGACGAAAGTCAGAACCATACCGGGGGTAGTAATACCGTAATACAACTTGCGCTCCATCACTTTGAAACGCTGATCGCTGATCGCATCATCGCTCATGGCATGATAGACAAACAGCCGCGGCAAATAGAATAGACCTGCAAACCAGGTCACCATAAAAATCAGATGCATGGCTTTTAACCACAACATATTGCCCCCAGGCACCGTGCCGATTGATTACTAATTGTCTTCATCGATGATTTGCGCCAGTGCGTCACGATGCTCACGACGAATCAGCACCAGATTACGGGCATAGACAAAAGTACCGGGCAACTGCCCCAGCACAATCACCGGATCGATGCGGTGAATACCATACGCCAGCACGATCAGGCCGCCAGACAAACTTAAATACCAGAAGCTGACCGGAATCAGGCTTTTCTTGTGCTTTTCGCTGTGCAGCCACTGCACAATGAAACGCATCATGAATAATGTCTGCCCTATCAGGCCGATACCCAGCCAGGTTAGATCGCCAGAGCTCATGCCGGCAAAATACGCCTGCCATTTTTCGAGCAAATGGCCTAAAAAAAATCCCAAACCTTGATCCATAGTATTAAAGCGGCCAGCAATTAATCGCGATTGATTTCAGAAATTTGCGGCAGGCTATGGCGTTTTTTCAACCAGACCACCCCCAAGATGTCGACTATGCCTACCATCAGCCGGTCGAGCGTGCCATATTTGGACTGACCGAAATGGCGCGCCCGATGACCGACTTTGACAGAAATCACCTTGCCGCCGGCCATTTGCACCAGCGCCGGCAGGAAACGGTGAATATGATCGAAATAGGGCAAAGCCAGAAATTTATCGCGGCGGAACAGCTTTAAGCCACAACCGGTATCGGGTGTGGCGTCATGCAAAATCGCCTGACGGATACCATTAGCAAACTTGGATGAAAAGCGGCGCCAGCCTGTGTCATTACGCTGATGCCGAAAGCCGGCCAGCATCCATAACGCCGGGTCATTAGCCGCCTCAAAAGCAGCCACCAGATCAGGAATATCGGCAGGATCGTTCTGACCATCACCATCCAGCGTGGCTATCCAGGGATAATGTGCAGCCGATACCCCGGAATGCACCGCCCGACTCTGCCCACAGCTACGAGCATGCTGTAAAACCCGCAATTGCGGATAAACCGCCATCGCCTGTTTCAACTTGGCCAGCGTATCGTCAGTGCTGCCATCGTCGACAAAAATCATTTCATAGGCTTCCTGAGCACTGAGCGCCCGATCAATTTCGGCAATCAAGCTGGCAACATTATCGGTTTCATTATGAACCGGAACTACTACGGAAATTTTCATAAATCGGCTAATTTTTTAGAAGTTGGCAATTCTATCAAATAGTTAAAAGCGATAACTACTTTTTGACTTAACATTACAAGGGGTTTAGATCAGCAAATTGACTCGCTTTTCGGAACACCAGCCAGTACTCCCGATGGCCCTGACTAAAAAACGCCGCCTCGGGACGGCGTTTTTCCAGCGAGATCAGATAGCCTTGCGGATGAGCGCTGACCCAGTCGGCAACCTGGTCGGCATTAATCACCGGCACCGCCGCAGTCAGTTTGCCCAGAAACTGCAACTGCCCCTGATAGTTACCGACATAAGCATACTCAATCGCTTGCTGATTAAAGCTTTTTACCTGCAATGCCGACGGGGTTAAGTCGTAACTGTCACGGTTATATTGAAAAAACAACACAAAGCCGACAAACACCGCGCCCACTACCGCCGTTGCAATACTGATCACGGTCAGCCGCCGCCAATACCACAGACTCAAAGCCAACAGCACCCCGATGGTCAGCACCGCCAACCCCCATCTCAGATCGATGGTTTGCACCCAGGCCAGCGCCGACAAACCTGGCGTCTGCGGTAAATACATCAGAAATACACCGATCAACACCAGCAACAACGGCACTAGCATTTCCGAGCCGTAGCGCTTTAGCGGTAGATCCAATGCAACCGCTCTCGACACCAGCAAGGCAAATGCCGGCAACATTGGAATCAGATAATGCACTTGCTTGCTGGGCAATAGCGAAAACACCACCACAGTGCTCAACAGCCAGACCAGACAAAAACGACTTCCCAAATCATCCAGAAACCCCGTCATTCGAAAACCGCCCCAGACCCGTCCCCAGAATAACCACGGAAACAGAAACATTGGCAATAACGGCAAATACCAAAACCAGCTGCGTTTATGAATATTGGTGCCAACGGTTCTGTCGGCAGTCTGATGCCAGAGAATCGCCCCGGCGTATTCGTCACCTCCCGCCATCGCGGCCGGCAAAGCCCAAAGCAAAGCCAGCGCGGCACCCAGGGCAACTGCCAGCAGCAGCCCGAGGCCTAGTCGGTAAAACGGCAAAGCCGACGAGCGCGCCCAAACCGCCATCAGTAACGTGACCGGTAAAATGTGCAAAAAGATCACCGGCCCTTTCGCCAGCAGCCCCCAGCCGATTGCCAGCGCCACAAACAGCCAGCCTTTGATCACACTACCCTGCTGCACCTCGATCAAGCCCAGCATCGCCAGCAATACCCAGCAAGTCAGCAGAATGTCGAACATGGTTGAGCTTGCAAACAAGGTCCACAACAAAGTGGCAATCAGCACCCACGGCGCCAGATAAGCAATCCGCGCCTGCCGTGGCCATAACTTCAACGCCAGCTGCTGAGTCAGCCACAGATTTAACAGCGCCGCCAGCGGTCCAACCAGACGCGGCCACCAGTCATTGACGCCGAACACCGCCCAGCCCAGCTGAAACAGCCAGAACAGCAAAGGCGGCTTGTGACTGTAAGTCTGTCCATTCAGATAGGGCACCAGAAAATCACCGCGCTGCCACATCTCCCAAGCAACGGTCAGATATCGGGTTTCATCGATTGGAATCGGCGCCCGGAAAAACACTGTTGCGGTCAGCAACAGCCAGAGCGGGATAAAACCCCAGCGCAACGCCGGATTTAACTGTATCGCCATAAAATTTTTGATCCTTATTGCAACTGCCAGTGCAGGCATTCACCGGCACGCAACGGGGTAATCGAAATATCGCCATCACCATAGCGCTCCGGCACCTGCCAGTCCTGCTTCAACAAGGTGACGGTTTTGCTGT
>CAIUWU010000231.1 GCA_903902945.1 uncultured Pseudomonadota bacterium | reverse complement strand
TTCAAGAAAAAACAATGCATTATGAAAATCAGTCGCCAAACGGACAAATTGATACAGGCTCTTTGCTAAAAGCCGAGGTGTTGATCTTAAAAATTCAATGCAGGGTTTCAAGAAGGTCGGTTGACGGACTTAATCAGATTCAACTTTTTAGCAATAGCGATGGTTTTGAGCGCATTTGAGGTACCCAGTTTCGAAAAAATCGATTTTTTATGATGAATGACAGTGTGGCTGGAAATGTACAAGCACTGGGCGATTTCCGCTACTGTGCATCCCTGCGACAAATACTCGAGAACTTGAGTCTCTTTGGGGGTAAGGACGATTTTGCCGTAATACATCTGCTCCAGCACATCATCGTAATCAAATACCGGCTCTGGCTGCATCAGTTCGGTGATATCGGTACAAGAACCGATATACCCTTCGAACTGCGTTTGATCATTGAAGCGTGGCGCGCCGACATCATCAATCCAGCGATAAATGCCGTCATGCCTTAACAAGCGGTATTTCATTCTGAACGGCAGACGTCTATCAAAAAAAGTGTTGTAAATATCCAGACATCTGTCCAGATCATCAGGATGGACACCTTCGGACCAACCATTACCCGACTCCTGTGCGAGCGTGTGTCCGGTAAACTGCAACCAACTTTTATTAAACCAGTAACAAAGCTTATCGGTTCCCGATAGCCAAATCATAAAAGGCGCTGCATCGGCCAGAATTCTGAAACTGGCTTCGCGATCGATTAATTCATGATTATTTGTATCTGTCGGCATCTTAACCCCCTGTTAATCCCACTGAATTTGTACTTGAAATCTAGCTAATCCAGAAAACCAAAACGAGAACCATCAATCACAGCTAACAAACAGCTCCAGTTTATTGAGCGAGAATAGATTTTGTTATAAAAAGTTATTTTTAGTGTAACTTAAAAATTCGCCAACCGCCGAATTTTGCAAAAAAGATGCTCAGCAGTTGCGAAGCTACTATCTAATTTTTGGACAGGACAGGAAAGCCCCAGTCAAGTTTCAGCCGGCGTCAACACCGCGAATTATCATGAATGAATTTAGCTTGATCTTTGATGCGCCAAATGCTCAGCGGGGAACACATAGGCACAAAAAAACCGGTGTTACCCGGTCATGTCTAAGTAATCGACATGAAAAACCAACATGTCTAACAATGGCTGCGATTTCGACATGTTTCATTTACATGTTTACCCTATCGACATATCCTACCTACATGTTTAAATAAACAGGAATTATGAACATGACATGGCTAGCAGATCAACCTTATAACCAGCTCCCGCAATTGCCACCTACAACAGAGTTTGAAAGCAAGGCAGTATTAAGAGCTTGCATTCCGGCACGAGTGGCGCTGGCTGAATTAAAGCAAGCCGGTGAATTGCTGCCAAATCAAGGTTTGTTGATAAACCTATTGCCTTTGTTGGAAGCGCAAGGAAGTTCCGAAATCGAAAACATCGTTACAACCACCGACAAACTGTTCCGCTTCTCGCAAGAAGACAGTCAGGCCGACCCGATGACCAAAGAAGCCTTACGTTACCGCACGGCACTTAGGCAAGGCTATGAGGAGCTGAGATACAGGCCTTTATGTACTAACACCGCCTTGGAAATTTGCAGCAGGATTAAATCTGTGCAAATGGACATTCGCAAAGTCCCTGCAACAACCCTAAGCAATCAGGCGACAGGCGAAGTGATTTACACCCCGCCAGTAGGCGAACAAATTATTCGTACCTTATTGGGCAACTGGGAAGCGTTTTTGCATACTGATGACGAAACCGATCCATTGATAAAAATGGCGATCAGTCATTATCAGTTTGAAGCAATTCACCCCTTTACCGACGGTAATGGGCGAACCGGACGCATCCTCAATATCCTCTATTTGATAGAGCAGGAGATGTTAAGCCTTCCGATCCTTTATCTAAGCCGATACATCGTCCAAAACAAACAAGACTACTACCGGCTGCTACTTGGTGTAACGACAAATCAGGATTGGGAAAACTGGATTATCTTTATGCTTAAAGCTGTTGAAGCCACCGCCAGTTGGACGACCGGAAAAATTGCGGCAGTACGCGAACTGATCGAGCACACAACGGACTATGTGCGTAGTCAACTGCCACAAATCTATAGTTATGAATTAATAAGCGTCATTTTTGAGCAGCCTTATAGCCGCATCCAAAATCTGGTGGATCAAGATATTGCCAAACGGCAAACAGCATCTACTTATCTGAAACATCTGTCAGACATTGGCGTTCTGCATGAAATTCGAGCAGGAAAAGAAAAGCTATTCGTCCATCCAAAGTTGATTCAATTACTCACCCAGGACAGCAATAAGTTCACCCATTACGAATATACCCAATAATAACCACAGCGCACCACAGGCTAAAAAATTGCCTTTGTGTTTGCAGATATTATTTTTCGAGTATTACTGGTCTTACCGTCAGAGCTGGCGCGACCTATTGTGAACAACTCTTTAGTGTTGATGAAGTACAAAACTTTGCCGGTGACTGGCTATGGACCTACAATCACGAACGACCCAATATGGCATTGGGTGGAATCACGCCAAAGCAGAAACTAGCAATGGCTCATTAATCTCTACTTTGAACGACGGTTAAAAATGGGGGGATTACCAATCCACCACCATCACTCCCCCTTGATTTGAATGGGCACAAAAAAGCCCGGATTTACCGGGCTTTTGTTTATAAAGAGGACTGTTTGGGAAGGTCTAGGAAGCTATTCAATATTCTGGATCTGCTCGCGCATCTGCTCGATCAAGACTTTAAGATCTATTGATATTTGCGTCATTTCCCGGTCGGCGGCCTTTGAACCCAGGGTATTGGCTTCACGGTTCATTTCCTGCATCAGAAAATCCAGACGCCGACCAATCGGCTCGGCTTGCGCTAAAGCACGTTGCACTTCAATGACATGCGTTTGCAAGCGATCCAGCTCTTCATCGACATCCAGCTTCTGTGCCAGTAATACCAGCTCTTGTTCCAGCCGGTCCTGATTGGGTTCGGCGACCACTTCTTCAATTCGGCTAATCAGTTTATTTCGCACTGCAAGCAATACTTCGGGCATGCGAAGACGAGCACTGTCAACCAGTTGAGCGATTTTCTGACAACGATCGCTGATCAGCACTGCCAACTGCGCACCTTCCCTGACCCGGTTGGCCAGCATTTTTTCCAGCGTGGCATCCAGTAAGCCAATGATGCTGGCTCTCAACGCTTCTTTATCGGTTTCGGTTTCTTGCTGTACGCCCGGAAACGCCAGTACATCCAAAGCCGAAAATGATTGCGGCGCCTGCATCAGGGCTTCGATACGCCCGGTAGCCTGCAAGAGTTTTTCAACCATTTCATCATTGACCGCAAACTCCTGGTTACCGGTCTGTTTTTTATAACTGAGGCTGCACTCGATTTTGCCGCGTTTGAGTTTATCGGCAATCAGACGGCGGACATCGGCTTCGACAAAACGCAAGCGTTCGGGCAATTTGACACTGACATCGCTATAGCGGTGATTCACTGAACGCAGTTCACACTGCACCGTCAAATTTTCTACCGTAATTTCGCCATCGGCGAATGCAGTCATACTTTTAATCATATTTCACCTGGGTTGATGGTGCAGAAAGCACCGGAGTTATTCTTTTACCGGACGTTTTTCCAGTTTACGTTGCAGGGTCCGACGATGCATATTCAGCGCCCGTGCCGCTGCAGAGATATTGCCATCATGCTGCATCAGCACTTTTTGCAGATGCTCCCATTCCAGGCGTTTCACGGATAACGGACTGTCACTGATGGCGACCGAGGTGTCGCCTTCGTTTTTATGCAAGGCACTGACAATTTCATCAGCATTGGCCGGTTTGGTCAGATAATGAATGGCACCCAGTTTGATAGCTTCTACTGCTGTGGCAATGCTGGCAAAACCGGTCAGCATCACAATCTGGGTATTGGAATCCAGTTCAATCAGTTTTTTGACCAGTTCCAGCCCCGATTCCAGACCAATCCGCAAATCGATCACCGCATATTCAGGATCGGTTTCCTCAGCCAGCTTAATGCCTGTGGCAATATCATTGGCAACAGTCACCTGAAAATTGCGTTTTTCCAGTGCCGGTTTTAATACCGAACAAAAAGTCACATCATCATCGACCAGTAATAAGTTCGGTTTATCCATTGATGTCGCTGTCATCCCTAATCTCCGCAGTGCTTAGTAGCGGCAGGCTGATTTCGACACAGGCGCCACCTGCCGCTAAGTTTGAAAAAATGATCTTGCCGCCCAATCGTTTGATGGTGGTGTAAGTCAAAAATAAGCCCACCCCCATGCCTTTACTGCTTTTGACCGGCTGGTGTCCGGCAAAATCGATAAATTCGGCTGGCAGACCCGGACCAAAATCGCGAATCTTGATATTTAACATCTCATCATCCCAACCGGCATGAAATTCGACACCATCATCCGCTTTGGTTGCCTCAGCGGCATTATTGAGAATATTGATAATCGAGTGGGTAACGGTACGCTCGGCAATAATCTGCGCCGCCATATCGACATCCGGCTGAATGAACAGTTTCAACTTGGTAGCGGCTTTGTGAGTACGCCACTGATTCAATACTTCGTCCATATATTCGCTGACCAGCATGACTTTGCCCGATTCAGCCCGCATTTCGCCGGCAGAAGCCGACATCACCGATAACGCCTGCTTGCAGCGATCAATCTGCTGTTGAACGATTTGTAGTTTGTGGTGTACTTCCGGAAATCGCGCCGGTGGCAATTCGTCGAGCATTTCATGGGCCAGAATCGCAATGGTTCCCAGCGGCGTCCCCATATCATGAGCGGCGCTGGCAGCCAGAGTACCCAGCGAAACCACCCGATCATCACGCAACGCGCTTTCTCTGGCATCAGCCAGATTACGCTCACGCTCTTTCAAGGTTTTCGCCAGAGCCACTACGAAAAAGGCCACCAGCCCGGCACTGAACACAAAACCAAACCACATACCGAATACATGCAGATTGAAATAACGGCGGTCGGCAATCAGATGCATTTGCTCCACCATATCGGGCGGCATACTCATCATATCGGCATGCGACATATGCGGCTCGATTGCCGGCAGCGGCACATTGTAAGTAATCAGCATGGTGTAAATACTCGAGGTGATAATCACCATATTCCAGGCATAAGCCTGCGGCAACATGATGGCGGTCACGATCAGCGGCAGCAGAAACACCCAAATAATAGGATTGGAGGCGCCACCGGTCAGATACAGCATATAGGCCAGCACGATCACATCCATACAGATTTGCGAAAAGATCTCGTGCTCGGTAACTTCTTCTTTAGTTCTGAGCCGCAACCAGGTGTACAGATTCAGAATCGAAATGGCGAAAATACCCAGCCAGATCTGATTTTCCGGCAGTGCCACGCCCATCATGTTCACCACCACGAATACAGTCACCATCACGGTAAACAGCATCATGTTTCTAAGGATATAAAGCCATTTCAGGTTCTCCCGAATCGAAATTTCGGCTTTAGGCAATATATGAGACAGCATCATCAGCATTGGGCATAAGAGCAAAAACAGCCGCTATAGTAAACCGACTCTGCGCTTACTGTCTGCCCTGTCGCAGCGAATCCTGACAGCCATGACAGGAAAATCGCCACAGCACAGGTATAATCGCGGCTTCCTTAAGTACTTGCGACCATCATGTCTTCAGCATTTATTCCGGCAACCGCGTTACCTCAAAACCCGCAACAACCAATATTCTGGAGTGGACTGAATGGCTGTGGCGATTCTCTGGCACTGGCAGAACTGATCCGGCAGCAGAGAACCCTGGTCGTCATTATTACCAGCGATACTCAGACTGCTCTGCGTCTGGAGCATGAGCTCAGCTTTTTTCTCGACCAGCAGTTGCCGGTTTTGCATTTTCCTGACTGGGAAACACTGCCCTACGACGTTTTTTCACCATTACCGGAAATCATTTCCGAACGCCTGCGGACCCTGGCTGCCTTGCCGGCCACCCGCTCGGGCGCGTTGCTGGTTTCGATTGCCACGCTGATGCAGCGTCTGGCACCGCGTGACCATATTCTGGCTCACAGCTTTGCGGTTGAAGTCGGCAGTCAGTTTAATCTGGACCTGAACCGGATCAAGCTGGAAGCCGTGGGTTATCAATGCGTTTCGCAGGTGTATCAGCACGGTGAATTTGCCATCCGCGGTTCGATCATGGATTTATTCCCAATGGGCAGCAAACAGCCCTACCGGATCGAACTGTTTGATGATGAAATCGAATCGATCCGCAGCTTTGATCCCGACAATCAGATGTCGCTGGCAAAACTCAACAAAATCGAGCTGTTTCCGGCCCGCGAGTTTCCGTTTACCGATCAGGCAATCAAACATTTCCGCCAGGCTTTCCGCGAACAGTTCCCGGACATTTCGCCTAAGAACCCTTTGTATCTAGACGTTTCCAAACAAATCGCCCCGGCGGGCATCGAATATTACTTGCCGCTGTTTGTCGATCATACCGAATCGCTATTCGCTTACCTGCCCGACAATGCGCTATTTGTACTACCTGCCGATTTTGCCGAACAGGCCCAGCGTTTCAGCGATGAAACCGAGCAGCGTTATCAAATGCGCAAATATTCACCGGACCGGCCTTTATTACCGCCGGCACAACTGTTTCTCGCTGCCGGTGAACTGATCGGCTTAAACGCAGGCTTTAGCCGGATCGTGCTGGATGAGCAGCACCCGCAAGCGATTCAACCGCTAACTTGCCTGCCGTTACCGGAACTGGCAATTGATAACCGCCTCAAGGAGCCAACCCAGGCTTTGCGGCAATTCATCGAAAGCTTTGATGGCAAGCTGATGCTGGTCGCTGAAACGGCCGGTCATCGCGAGGGCATTCTCGACAAATTAAAAAGCGCCCGCATCAAACCGCAGGCGCTGCCTGGCTGGCAAGAATTCATGAACAGCGACAGAAAGCTGTCCATCGTCGTCGCGCCGCTGGATCATGGTCTGCGACTAGCATCACCGTCGCTGGCCATCATTACCGAAAGCCAGCTGAATGGCGAAAAAATCCAGCAACGCCGGCGGCGCCGTCGCTCGGCAGCACGGGAACTGGAAAATATTTTCAACAACCTCAACGAGCTGACTATCGGTTCGCCGGTAGTGCATCAGGAACACGGGGTCGGTCGTTATCTGGGGTTGCAGACCCTGAATGTCGGCGGCATCGAGGCCGAATTTCTGATGCTGGAATATGCCAATCACGACAAACTGTATGTACCGGTTGCCTCGTTGCACCTGATTGGCCGTTACAGCGGTATCAGCGCTGAAAATGCGCCGCTGCATAAACTCGGCACCGAGCAATGGAGCAAGGCCCGTAAAAAAGCCATGGAACGGGCGCGAGATGTGGCCGCAGAACTGCTGGATATTCATGCCAAACGCGCCGCCCATCAGGGTTTTGCCTTTGCCGTTGACAATACCGATTATCAGGCCTTCGCCGCAGCATTCCCGTTTGAGGAAACCCCGGATCAGCTGAATGCCATCGAAGCTATCATTCAGGATATGAGCAGCCGGCAACCGATGGATAGAGTGGTATGCGGCGATGTCGGTTTCGGCAAAACCGAAGTAGCGATGCGTGCGGCCTTCATCGCGGTACAGAGCGGCAAGCAAGTGGCCGTTTTGGTGCCGACTACCCTGCTGGCTCAGCAGCATTATCAGAATTTCCGTGACCGCTTTGCCGACTGGCCGGTGCGAATCGAAGTGATGTCGCGCTTTGTGACGCCTAAACAGCAGAAAGCAATTAGCGATGATCTTGCTGCGGGCAAAGTCGATATCATCATCGGCACCCACAAACTGTTATCCAAAGACATGCAGTACCGTGCGCTGGGACTGGTGATTATCGATGAGGAGCACCGCTTTGGCGTTAATCAGAAAGAACACTTCAAGAAACTGCGCCATGAACTGGATTTGCTGACCCTGACTGCGACACCGATTCCGCGCACCCTGAACATGGCCATGTCCGGCTTGCGTGACATTTCGATCATCGCCACACCACCGACCAATCGCCACGCGATCAAGACCTTTATCAGCGAATGGATAGACTCGCAGATTCAGGAAGCCTGTCAGCGGGAAATCAAGCGCGGCGGTCAGGTGTTTTTCCTGCATAACGATGTCAAAAGCATGGAAAAAATGGCACTCGAACTGGAGCAACTGGTTCCGGAAGCGCGGATTCAGATTGCCCACGGCCAGATGGCAGAACGGCAGCTAGAACAAATCATGCTGGATTTCTATCATCAGCGCTTCAACCTTTTGATCAGCACGACCATCATTGAAAGCGGTATCGATATTCCGACCGCCAATACCATCATCATCAACCGCGCCGACAAACTGGGGCTGGCCCAGTTACATCAGTTGCGTGGTCGGGTCGGACGATCGCATCACCGTGCCTACGCTTACTGCATCGTGCCGCCAAAATCACTGCTGTCTGCCGATGCCGTCAAACGGCTGGAGGCGTTTGAAAGTTCCGGCGAATTAGGCGCCGGCTTCATGCTGTCATCGCATGACATGGAAATTCGTGGTGCCGGTGAATTGCTGGGCGATGAACAAAGCGGCCAGATTCAGGAAATTGGCTTTACGCTGTATACCGAATTGCTAGAACGGGCGGTGAAAGCTTTGCAGTCGGGCAAACAACCGGAACTGGATGCACCGTTCGACAGCGGTCCGGAAGTCGATTTACAGACTGCGGCGCTGATTCCGGAAGACTATCTGCCAGATATTCATGCCCGTCTGGTGCTATACAAACGGATTGCCAATGCCGAAACCAGCGACGATCTGCGAGCGCTGAAAGTGGAAATGATTGATCGATTCGGTTTGTTGCCGGATCAGGTAAAAGCGCTGTTCAGCGTTACCGAACTGAAACAGCAGGCCAGTCATTTGGGAATCAAGAAAATTGAAGCCCATGCAACCGGTGGTCGTCTGGTCTTTACTGCCCAGCCCAATATCGATACCGGCGAGCTGATTCGGCTGATACAAACCCAAAATCAGCTTTATAAATTCGACGGCAACGACAAACTGCGCTTTAGCAAGGCCTTTACCGATCTGGAACAGAAATGCAGTTTCATCGAACAACTGCTGCGGGATTTATCGCCTAAAGCATAAAACAGCACCCCGGACCGGAATCAAGCGGAACGGGGTGCAAATTGAAGATCAGCGACCGAGCACTTCGTCTCTAACGCTTTCGACCAGGGCTGCCGCTTCGGCAATCAGTTCTG
>CAIUWU010000230.1 GCA_903902945.1 uncultured Pseudomonadota bacterium | reverse complement strand
TCCTGATCTTAGTCGAGCAAGCTCAGGATCTTATCTTTCAGGCGCTGACGGCGGGTTTGATCCGCAATCGGCTGCCCCTGCTGATCGCTGATATAAAACATATCTTCGGCCCGGCTGCCGATAGTGGTGATTTTGGCGTCATGTAGCTGAATGTTTAGCTCAGTAAAGGCTTGGCCAATGGTCGACAGTAAGCCGGCCCGGTCGGTGGTGATCAATTCCAGTGTGGTGTGTTTGTTGCTGTGATCTTCCAGAAATGTCAGCTGGGTCTTGATCGGAAAATGCTGGGCTTGTCGTGATTGCTTGTAAATATTGCGGTTGACCTTGATGACCCCTTTGTTTAACAAGTTCTGCCTTAAGCTGCTGCAGATATGAATTTGCTGATGCAGATCATTGACTGCTTCACCGCTCTGTTCCAGTACCTGAAAGCTGTTCAGTACATATTGATCGGTTGTCGTAATGATGCGGGCATCGAGGATGGTGAGGCCCAGTTGATCAATGCTGGCGGTGCAAATCGAGAAAATACCGCGTTCGTTTTTGGTATAGACAAAAATCTCGGCGCTACCGCGCTGTGTTTGTGGGCGCAGCAAGACTAAAGGTAATTCCGTTTCATCGGATGCCGCGATGGCAATCGTATGCCAGGCAATTTCATCGGCGGAATAGCGTAAAAAGTAGTCATCACTCAGATGTTGCCAGGATTGCTGAATATTAGGTTCAGACATGCCCAGTCTGAGCAGTTCCTGCTGGGCTTCCTTGATATTGTCGAAAATCCGTTCCGAGCGTGCCATCGGGTTGTGCAGGCCGCGATGCAGGGCATTGTGCGCGGCGATATACAGCTCTTTCAGTAAGGTGTCTTTCCAGGAGTTCCACAGGCTGGGGTTGGTGGCGCGAATGTCGGCCACTGTCAGCAGATACAGATGATTCAGGGTTTCGATACTGCCGACTTGTAAGGCGAACGTATGAATCACTTCCGGATCGCTGATGTCCTTGCGTTGTGCGGTCATCGACATCAATAAGTGGTTTCGCACCAGCCAGCAGATGATTTTACTGTCCCGGATCGGCAATTGATGTTGCTGGCAGAAGCTGGCAGCGATGGTTTCGCCCAGCCTGGAGTGATCGCCGCCGCGGCCTTTGGCGATGTCATGAAACAGGCCGGCGACGTACAACACATCAGGTTTGCTAATTAAGCGGAAAATGGTGTTGCAAAACGGCAGTTCGGCTTCATGCAAAGGATGAGCAAAACGGCGGAGATTGCGGATCAGGAACAGCGTGTGCTCATCAACGGTATAGATATGGAATAAGTCATACTGCATTCGCGAGACGATATTGGCAAAATCAGGCAGATAGGCTGCCAGAATGCCGTAGCGATTCATCCGTTTCAGCTGTTCGGTGATATTGTGTGGTTGGCGCAGAATCGCCATAAACAACCGGTTGGCTTGTGTGTTGGTACGAAAGCTGTCGTCGATTTTAGGCAGATTATTGCGAATCAGTCGCAGGGTGCTGGCGCGGATACCTTTCAGCGTCGGCGATTTTTGCAGTAACAGGAAAATTTCCAGCAACGCCAAAGGATTCTGCTCGAATACATGGTTATGCTGTGCTTCCAGATAGCCGTCGATCGAAACGAAATCGGCGTTGATTACCAAGGGTTTGCGGTTGGCTTTGTGGCTGATCAGTTTTTCATTGAGCAGTTGTAGCAGCATTTCATTGAGGCGTTCGATTTCGAGTACCGTTTTGAAATAAAACTGCATGAATTGTTCCACATCCGGTTGCTGGTTTTGATCCAGATAACCAAACTGTCTGGCCAGATCGCGCTGGTAATCGAACAGCAGCCGGTCTTCGCTGTGTCTGGTCAATAGATGCAGGGCAAAGCGCAGGCGCCACAAAATGTCACGGGCGGCGATCAGGTTTTCATACTCGGCGCGTGGTAAATAACCATATTTGATCAGGCCGCGTAAGGTTTTGGAGCGGTAATGATGTTTGAATACCCAGGAAATAATCTGCAAGTCGCGTAAACCGCCAGGGCCTTCTTTTAAATTCGGTTCCAGGTTGTAAGCGGTGTCGTGATATTTACGATGGCGATGTTCCTGTTCTGCCAGCTTGGCTGGAAAAAAACGTTCGGAAGGCCAGAGCTTGCTGTCGGCAAGGCTTTGCTGTAATTGGTTGAACAGCTCAAAGTCGCCGCTGATCAGGCGCATTTCCAATAAGTTGGTAAAAATGGTCTGATCTTCGGCAGAAACGGTGATGCAGTCGCTGATGTCGCGGACGCTCTGGCCGGGTTTGAGGCCTATATCCCACAAAAAGCGGCTGAAGTTGGCCAGTGGTTCCTGAATGCAGTTGCGGTGTTTGCCATTGATCAGAATCAGGATGTCGATATCGGAATGCGGAAATAACTCGCTGCGACCATAACCGCCAGTTGCTATCAGGCTGGCCGCTTGGCTATGCGAGTCTAAGAAATGCTGCCAGCAGGCTTTTAATAAGCTATCGATAAAGCTGGCTCTGTGGTTAAGCAGCGTGGAAACGCCCTGGTGTGGGCGGAATTGCTGTTCCAGATAGTCGGTTTCCTGGTTTATCAGGGCCTTGAATGTGGAGATTGGCTGTTCCGAGCTAAAGCAATCGCTAAACGCCTGATCTAGGCGTTGTTGTTCGGTCATAACTCTTCCTGGCGTAAGGTCAGGACTTCGTAACCGGTTTCGGTCACCAGAATGGTGTGTTCCCACTGCGCAGACAGGCTGCGGTCTTTAGTGACTGCGGTCCAGCCGTCGGCAAGTATTTTCATGTGGCGTTTGCCGATATTGATCATCGGTTCGATGGTGAAGATCATGCCGGGCTTCATGATCGAGCCTTCGCCGCGTTTGCCAAAATGCATGACATGCGGGTCTTCATGGAATTTTTTGCCAATACCATGGCCGCAGAATTCGCGAACCACCGAATAACGGTTGCTTTCGGCATGTTGCTGAATCACATGGCCGATGTCGCCAAAATGCGCGCCCGGTTTGACCTGTTCAATCCCCAGCCACAGACATTGACGGGTGATTTCTACCAAGCGTTGGGCGTGGGGAGCAGCTTCGCCTACGCAGAACATTTTGCTGGTGTCGCCGTGATAGCCATCTTTGATCACGGTAATGTCGATATTGACGATATCACCGTTTTTTAGGGCTTTGTCACTGGGAATGCCGTGACAGATTTGCTGGTTGATCGAGGTGCAAATCGATTTGGGGAAGCCGCGGTAATTGAGCGGGGCCGGAATGGCCTGCTGGACATTGACGATGTAATCGTGACAAATCTGATCCAGTTGGTTGGTGGTCACGCCCACCGTCACATGAGG
>CAIUWU010000229.1 GCA_903902945.1 uncultured Pseudomonadota bacterium | reverse complement strand
TTGGGACATCGGTATTACCTCTATTAAACCAGTTCTTTGACAAAACCAGTTTAATCTAATGCCGGTGTCCCCCGTTTATGATGAAGAGCCATTAGCTTTAGTCAGAAGGGCATTGAAAAAATCGATAGAGTGGGGATACTTAGATTCTGTTCCCTATGTTGCTTCACCATCGCTGAAAGGGCAAGCAAGATCAAGAAGGTTAACTCGTGAACAGCTAAACAAGCTAATTGAATCTGCTGATGGCTATATGTGCCATGTAATTGTTATTTTGGTTGAAACTGCAATGCGAAGAGGCGAGTTAGCGAAAATCAAACTATCAGATATTGATCTTAATAACAGGTTGATTACATTGAGAGATACGAAAAATGGTACAGATAGAGTCGTGCCATTAAGTAACAAAGCAGTAATTTCAGTAAAATATCTGGTTGAAGCTGCTGAAAGCGATTTGCTACTGAATTATAAAAAGGATTTCCTGACACGACACTTCAAAAAACTATGTGAATCTGCTGGTTTCTATGATTTTAGATTACATGATTTGCGGCACGAAGGTGTAACTGCACTGTTCGAGAAGGGATTGAATATGGTTGAGGTGAGCGTAATTTCAGGCCACAAAGATTTAGCAATGCTAAAACGATACACCCATATTAACCCGAAGACCCTATTGGACAGGTTGTGACAAAGTAGCTTAACTTTCAGATAGTAGATAGGAAATACAGTAGGTGTTGTGTATGGTTAATAGCAAGAGATGCAGCCATTCATATTTTTAACGGCAGAATAAAGAGTATCTATATCAGTACGTTAGAAAATAATTTTGCGCGGGGGACATGCCCGCGAACATAGCAAGCTAATGGTGCCGAGGAGAGGACTTGAACCTCCACGAGCTTACGCTCACTAGCACCTGAAGCTAGCGCGTCTACCAATTTCACCACCTCGGCAAGGGGATGTGTATAGATCGAATAAGCTGCGCATTTTAATGACCGAATACCCTCTTGTCAACTACAAGCAACAACTTTTCTCACAGTTAAGCACTTTTAATCTTCCACGCTTCCATAAAATCGCTGACAAAGACTTGAAAAGACTGGATCCACCCCCAGTTAAGCGGAAATTTTTTTTCATTAGCCACAATCACGACGAGTAAAACCATGACAGTTGACGCACAAAAACAGACCTTGGGCTTTCAAACCGAAGTCAAACACCTGCTCCATTTAATGATTCACTCCCTGTACAGCAACAAAGATATTTTCTTACGCGAACTGATCTCCAACAGTTCCGATGCTTCCGACAAATTGCGCTTCGAAGCGCTATCCAATGACAGCCTGTATGAAGGCGACAGTGATCTGAAAATCCGCGTTGCTTTCGACGAAGCCAAAAAAACCATCACCATTACCGATAACGGTATTGGTATGACCCGCGATGAAGTTCAGGACCATATCGGCACTATTGCCAAATCCGGCACCAAACAGTTTTTTGAAAGACTGACCGGCGACCAAGCCAAAGACAGTGAATTAATCGGCCAATTTGGCGTGGGTTTCTATTCTGCCTTTATCGTGGCAGACAAAGTCACGCTGACTACCCGTAAAGCCGGTGCTGCTGCCAGCGAAGGTGTACGCTGGGAATCTGCCGGTGAAGGTGATTACACGCTCGAAACCATCGAAAAAGCCACACGCGGCACCGAGATCGTCCTGCACCTGAAAGAAGGCGAAGAAGAATATCTGAATGCCTGGAAATTACGCTCCATCATCAAAAAATTCTCGGATCACATTTCCTTGCCTATCGTCATGGCAAACGAAATTGCCGCCGAAACCGACGATGAAGGTAATGAAACCGCACCGGCCAGAGTCGAAGATGAAACCGTCAATACCGCATCGGCGTTGTGGACCAAATCTAAAGACGAAATCAGCGCCGAAGAATACAACGAATTTTACAAGCACGTCGGTCATGACTTTCAGGATCCCCTCACCCACGTCCACAGCAAAGTCGAAGGCACCACCGAATATAGTTTGTTACTGTATGTACCCAGCCGGGCTCCCTTCGACTTATGGGATCGTGACACCAAGCACGGCGTCAAACTGTATATCCGCAAAGTCTTCATTACTGACGATGCCGAACAATTGATGCCACGCTATCTGCGCTTCATTCGCGGGGTGATCGATGCCGATAGCCTGCCGTTGAACGTATCGCGTGAAATTCTGCAGCAAAGCAAGCAAATCAGCGCCATCAAATCCGGTGCAGTTAAAAAAGTGCTGGGCATGCTGGAAGATATGGTGGAAAACGATGTCGATAAATATCAGTCTTTCTGGGAACAGTTCGGCAACGTCATCAAAGAAGGTACGATTGAAGATCAGAAAAACCAAGAGCGTATCGCTAAATTATTGCGTTTCTCATCGACCCATACTGACGACAAAACCCAGAATGTATCGCTGGCCGACTATGTCAGCCGTATGAAAGAAGGCCAGGACAAAATCTATTTTGTTACTGCCGACAGTTTTGCTGCGGCTAAAAACAGTCCGCATCTGGAAATTTTCCGCAAGAAAGGCATCGAAGTCTTGTTATTGTCAGACCGGATCGACGAATGGCTGGTGTCCAGCCTGACCGATTTCGACGACAAACATTTGCAATCGATTGCCAAAGGCGAGCTGGATCTGGATAAATTTGATTCCGAAGAAGATAAACAACAGCAAGAAGCCTTATCTCAAGATTTTGAGTCAGTACTGAAACACATGCAGGAGGTGCTGGCCGACAAAGTCAGCGAGGTCAAAATCAGCCATCGTCTGACCGATTCACCGGCTTGTCTGGTAGCGGGCGCCTATGACATGAGCCTGAACATGGAGCGCATCATGAAAGAAGCCGGACACGCGATGAACATGATGGGCATGGGCGGCTCCAAACCGACTTTTGAAGTCAACCCGGAACACGCAATCGTCAAAGCCTTAAAAGCCGAACAGGACGACGAGCGTTTTGCCGACATTAGCCACATTCTATTCGATCAAGCCATCCTCAGCGAAGGTGGTCAGCTTGACGACCCTTCAGCCTTCGTCCATAAACTGAACGGTCTGCTGAAAGGCTTGCTGGCGTAATCTGTCACCACCCCAAAAAGGCCAGAGTCATCTGGCCTTTTTTATGGGCGATATTTTATGGTGAATTGATCTAATCGCTGACTGAAGGATTGCTCGTTAAATACTCAAACATATCAGCGCAGTTTTTTAAGCGTCCTCGCGGAGCACAGCAATTGCAATCTCGCCCCGCGCTCTGGCAATCGCTTCACGCACACGCTCCGGGGCGGTGCCGCCGATATGATTACGAGCGGCCACTGAACCTTCCAGCTTCAGAATGTCAAACACCTCGGCGCTGATGGCTGAGGAAAAGCTCTGTAACTCGGCCAGACTCAGTTCTGATAAATCACGACCACTTTCCACACCCAGACGCACCGCCAAACCGACGACTTCGTGAGCATCACGGAATGGCATGCCTTTACGAACCAGGTAATCAGCCAGATCGGTCGCGGTAGCAAACCCGCGTTTGGCGGCGTTGTACATATTGGCCGGCTTGGTTTTGACATGCGGCATCATGTCGGCAAAGGCTCTCAGGCAATTGATCAGGGTATCGACGCAATCAAACAAAGGCTCTTTGTCTTCCTGATTGTCTTTGTTATAAGCCAAAGGCTGACTTTTCATCAGCATCAGCAAACTCATCAGATGGCCTGTCACCCGACCCGATTTGCCACGCACCAGTTCCGGCACATCCGGGTTTTTCTTCTGCGGCATGATCGATGAACCGGTGCAGAACGCATCAGGAATATCAATAAAATCAAATTGGGCGCTGGTCCATAACACCAGCTCTTCAGAAAATCGGGATAAATGCACCATGATCAGACTGGCAGCGGCAGCAAATTCAATCGCAAAATCACGATCGCTGACCGAATCCAGCGAGTTATACGATGGCCGCTCGAAACCCAGTAATTCGGCGGTCATAAAGCGATCGATCGGATAACTGGTGCCGGCCAGTGCCGCCGCGCCCAGCGGCATGATATTGATACGCTTGCTGCAATCCTGCAGACGCTGATAATCGCGGCACAGCATTTCATACCAGGCCATCATGTGATGCCCGAAAGTAACCGGCTGGGCAACCTGCAGATGGGTAAAACCGGGCATGATGGTTTCGGCTTCACGCTCAGCGACATCCAGCAAGGCCAGTTGCAGGCGTCTGATTTGCTGATGAATCTGGCCAATCTCGCTACGCAGATAGAGACGAATATCGGTCGCCACTTGATCATTGCGTGAACGGCCGGTGTGTAGTTTTTTACCCGCAATACCAATCAGATCGGTCAGACGCGCTTCGATGTTCATATGCACGTCTTCCTGCTTGATCGACCAGACAAAGTCGCCTTGTTGGATTTCCGCGCTGATCTGCGCCAGTCCACGCTGAATGTCGGCCAATTCCTCATCGCTCAGAATACCGATTTTGGTCAACATCGCCGCGTGAGCCAGTGAACCTTCGATATCCTGCTGCGCCATGCGCTGATCAAAAGTCACCGAAGCGGTAAATTCTTCAACGAAAGCGTCGGTGGCTTCGGCAAAACGGGCACTGGAAAGTTTCTCGGTATTGATGTTGGTCATGGCAGATAAGTATCTAAGTAATCGAAAAAAAATTGCGCTGATTATACCTTTGCCGGCTAATCATTGAGAACGTTAGTCAGAGTTATTTAACGTGATTCAGGTTTATTGTGGCGGTTTGCAGTAAAATCGCCGCATTGTTACAAATTCACAGTCAGATATGTCTAAAACTTACACGCTCCGCGCCGGTAACCCATATCCACTTGGTTGCAAGTTAACAGAGGATGGCGTCAACTTCTCAATTTCCAGCCGCCACGCTACCGAAGTTGAATTATGGTTATTCAAGAAAGCAGACAGTAAAAAACCATTTCAGATTATCCAGTTACAACGTCATATCAATCATACCTTCTTCTCCTGGCATGTATTTGTCGAAAACCTGCCGGAAGGTACCTGGTATGGCTGGCATATCGATGGCCCTTCTTTGACCAAAGAATCCGGCTTGCGCTTTGATCGTGAAAAATTACTACTCGACCCCTGGGCGCGTGCAGTCAGTGACAAGCTATGGAATCGCGCTAAAGCCCGACTGCCCGGCGATAATAGTTATTACGCCATGCGAGCAATGGTGGTATCACAAAATAATTATGACTGGGAAGGCGACACGCCTCTCGCCATCCGTAGCGAAAAGGCGATTATCTATGAATTGCATGTCGGCGGTTTTACCCGGCATCCGAGTTCTCATGTCAAGCATCCAGGTACTTTTGCCGGCCTGATCGAAAAAATTCCTCACTTGCAACAACTGGGTATTACCCATGTCGAATTATTGCCGGTCATGGCTTTCGATGAACAGGATGTGCCCTCTCACACTGCCGAACTGGGTCTGAAAAATTACTGGGGTTACAGCACTCATAGTTTCTTCAGCCCGCACCCCGGTTATTGCGTAAGCCCCGAAAAGGGCTCGCATATCCGCGAGTTCCGCGATCTGGTCAAAGCCCTGCATCAGGCCGGAATCGGCGTGATCATGGATGTGGTGTTCAATCACACCTCGGAAGCCGGAGAAGACGGTCCGGTGATCAATTTCAAAGGCATCATGGGCAACAGCTTCTATCTGACTGACAAACACGATAAGCGTCTGTTCCATGACTACACCGGCTGCGGCAATACCGTCAACGCCAACCACCCGCTGGTCACCAATTTCATTATCAGCTGCCTCGAATACTGGGTGCGGGAAATGCATATCGACGGTTTCCGTTTCGATCTGGCCAGCGCACTGGCCCGTGGCGAAGATGGCAGCGTGTTACAAGATCCGCCGCTGGTATGGGGTATTGAACTTTCCGAAAAACTCAGCCGCACCAAACTGATTGCCGAAGCCTGGGATGCGGCCGGTTTATACCAGGTGGGCAGTTTTCCTGGCTATCGCTGGGGTGAATGGAACGGCCGTTACCGCGATGTAATTCGCCGCTTTCTCGGCGGTGACACCCGCATCATCAGTGAAGTAGCTACCCGCATCTGCGGCAGCAGCGACTTGTATCAGCATCAGCATCGCTTGCCCATTAGTGGCATTAACTTTATTACCTGCCATGACGGCTTCACGCTGTACGATTTGTTCAGCTATAACGAAAAACATAATCTGGCCAATGGCGAAGGCAACCGCGATGGCTGCAACAATAATTTGAGTTTCAACTGCGGCATCGAAGGTCCGACTAAAAACAAGCAGACTGTGGCGCTGCGTAAACAGCATGCCAAAAACGCCTATGCCATCCTGTTGCTGAGTCTTGGTGTACCGATGCTGCTGGCCGGTGATGAGTTTTTGAATTCTCAGGGTGGCAATAACAATAGCTACTGTCAGGACAATTCACTCAGCTGGCTGGACTGGACACAGGCAGAAACCAATGCCGATGTTCTGCGTTTCGTACAGTTAATGATTCAGTTACGCAAGCGCCATCCGTCATTGATGCGCCGCCACTTTCTGACCGGTGCAATTGCTGAAGGCCAGACCCTGGCCGATATCACCTGGCATGGGGTTGATCCCGATCAGCAGCCAGACTGGCAGGCCAGCCAGCCGCAACCGCTGGCTTATACCTTGACCGCAGTGGCCAGCGACGAAAGCGATCTGCATATCGTGATGAATATGTCCGATCAGGATTGGACCATGCGTTTACCGACGCTCACTGGCAAACGCTGGGCAATTGCGATCAATACCGCCAAATCCTCGCCACAGGACATCATCCTCCCTGAGAAACAGAAACCGGTGTCCAACCCTCAGTATCAGATCCCGCCCCGCAGCGTGATGGTGTTTGAATCCAGCTTTTGAAGGTTGTAATGGCGTTACTTCGAGCGCCGGTCGCGCTCGAATTGCAAAATCTTGTGCCGTAAATCGACATAATTGCCGCCGATCAGTTGCCAGAAAGTCGCCCCGGCTTCTGGACTGGTACTAAGTAGTTTGACAGCAATCGCACCGTTGGCACTGATATCGGTAATCTGGGCATCAATATCCACCAGCGGCTTATTGGTAACTATCCGTTTGTCGGTTTCGACCCGGAAAGTCACCGTCTCACCGGTTCTGAACACCAGCGGTTTTTTCAAACCGCCTAAAAAGCTTAACTGATATTCAGGCACCGACTGGTAAGGCAGCACAAATTCGGCATGCCAGCGAAACGGCGGACACTGAATCGGACCGCTGCCTTTGGGAAAGTGCACGGTATAACCTTCATCGACTTTGGCAATCACCGAACCTTTGGTATAGATATCGCGGCAATTGGTCAGCACCTGCTCACCCGGCGCCAGACTAATCTTGGGGGCTGCACAGACACTGCCCTGCCACAATCCTAATATCATCAACAATCCTAACCATCTGCTCATCATCGTCTCCTGATTAAAATTTGTTTTTTTATAATTTTTAACGGCCGCGCAGTCTGGCTGTGCGGGGTAAAGTTGTCAAGCAGCAGCTATAAAACAGTCCGCTCTAAAAACCAATATAAGCCCATCAGACTGACTAATACTGAACAGGCTTTGAGAAACTTGTCTGCAATGGCAATTTTGCTGTTTAACCACCAGATCAAAGGCAATATCAGCGTCGCTACCGCTATCTGGCCCGTTTCAATGCCCAGATTGAACGACAGCAAAGGTACTAAAATACCGCTATCCCCGCTACTGATATCCATTTCTCGTAACACGCTGGCAAAACCAAAACCGTGAATCAAGCCAAAACCAAACGTTAGCCAGTGGCGCCCCTTGGGATGATCGCCACGGACTAAGTTTTCGATACCCACATAGATAATGGTGGCAGCTATCAGTGGCTCGACAATAGCGCCGGGAATATCAAGCAGGTTCAAACCAGCGGCAGCCAATGTCAGTGAATGTGCCAGAGTAAAAAAGGTAATAATCTTTAAAGCTGGCCCGACTCTATGCGTTACTGCCAACAAGCCAAAGAGGAACAGCAGATGATCGTAACCGGTCAGAATATGCTCAATCCCCAAAGCAAAAAAATCACTGAATGTCGATGCAGTAACTGCAGGATGTTGTGTCTCAACACCCTCTTTACCAATCTGAACACTGACTGTGTCATCTTGTTTAGAGAGCATTTTTTCTGCAATCACCTGGTCATTCGCTTGCCTAATCACCAAAAACTGCTGATGACCATCAGGCAAGATTGCCAAAAACCGCGACTGCAAAAACAGACTCTCAATCGGAACAGCCGGATAAACCAGCTGTACACGGGCGTTATTTTGATCATCATAATCAACGCTACCAGTCGGTCCGACCAAAGTCGCGCTTCCATCGACATTGACCGCTAATTGTTCAGTCAATAATTGCAGAATTTCCGGCTTGGCCGCTTCGCGTTCAGTAGCACTTACCTCAGCATCCAGATCAGTATCCATAGGGGAAAATGCTTCTATGTCCTGAAGGGCGAAGGTGGTATTAATGCTTATCCGATCTGCTTGAATCAAAACATCCAGCGAGCTTAGTCCCGGTGGATGGGCAATAGCCCAACCACTGAAACTAAAAAGCATCACACTAAATAAGAGTAAGTTTTTGCGCTTCATCCCTGACAACCTTAAAAATTGATGCTGACTGTTCCCCGCACCATTCGTGGTTCGACAGGGTGTTTCATAATGCCGTATTGCGCGGCTGCGCTGGCGGGATATTGATAACCATATGCGTAAGCAATGTCATTGCTCTGCGAACCGAAAAGATTGAACAAATCGATTTCCAGTTTATAGCGTTTTTGCTTATAGCCGGCGCTCAAATTGACAATGCTGGTAGCCGGTCCGAATGTGCCCTGATTATCAAGGGCGACATCGCCAAAATGCCGCAAACGTATCGAACCGAACAAGCCACTGGGATCGGTGACTGTTGCCCCGGCAGATACCACCCGGCCTACTGAATTTGTAACCGCATAAGAGGAACACGGAGCGGCAATAGTTGGATCAGGCGCGGCCACACAACCATCAGGCATATTGGCATAGCGCGCAGTGGTCAGCGCCAGATCGCCATCCAGTGTCAACCAGTCAGTAGGCTTGTAATAGTTGGTCCATTCCACCCCGTAACGATATGACTTACCGTTGATAGCGGTATCGCCCGAATCGCCCTGAAACACCAGCTCCTGACTGGATTCCAGCCACCAAAAAGCAACAGTACTGTTTAATCCCGGAAAGAAATTACTGCGAATACCGGTTTCGGCACCCCGCGACCAGGCTGCGGGTCTGATTCGGGTACCAGTTGGATCGACAGGTGTTCCTGTAGGATCCGGGTTAATCTGGAGGGTAGTACCTCGCGCATCATTTGAGTGATAGCCGTAACCGCCGTTAATAAAATATTCCGTATCAAACCAAGGGCCAATCACGATACTGAATTTGGGGCTGACCATCGCTTTGCCGCGACTACCCGAGTTTGCCGCCGCCGCATTTGCCACCCCTGTATTCAGTACATTGACATCATTATTAATGAAATCACCCCGTAACCCGGCCGTAGTATGCAATTTGTCATGCCAGTGAATGGTATTTTTGAGATAGGTTCCTACCGTCGTTACGCCGACATTACTATTACTGACTAAGCCGTCGGCAAGAATCTGCCGGGCCTGGGTTTTGTACAACCCTAAGCCCATGATCTGATCATTACGAAACTGCAAACCAACGCTGTTATCCATTTCAAAACCGAACAGCTTTTGATAACGAGTATGCTCAAGCTGACCACCGGTCTGCACCCGGCGCTCGGTTTGTAAGATTTGATCACCTTGTGCTCCAGCAGTGTAACCGCTGAAATTCGAAAACAAATTCAGATCGGTATATAGCGCATAGATATTCGCAGTATTTTTCCAGTTACCACCGTGACGCCAGTAATCACCCGACACACTGTAGCGGTTGGATTTACCGCCATCTGTAGGGTCCATAGTGCCGTAAGGACTCAATGCTCCCGAATCGACTGCTGCCTGTGGAATCTGATTGGTCGCCGTCCAACTGTTGGTATAGGCCTTGCCATTCAGTGACATCCCCCAGTCACCTTTATCCAGCGAGTAGCGCAATTGACCATTAAATTTCTTGGAATCCTCAGGTACCTGCCAAACGCCGTTATACAAGTTAAATTCGCCGGCATAGAGTAAATCGCCATCGCCGACTTTCTGAGAATTCGCCACCAATGTCCGGTAATAATCGAAGGAACCGGCGGTAAATTTAAGAATGCCTTCATCCAGCTTATTCATGGTGGTCATTTTGCTATAACCGGCTGCCGAAAAATCGCCAACTTCAGCATAATAAGGACCTTTGCCATATTCGACCTTGGCAACCAGTTCAGGAATGATGCTGTTGATATCCATATAACCCTGACCATGAGCATGAGTAGGCATGTTCATCGGAATACCATCTACATAGGTAGTAAAGTCGGTACCGTGGTCCAGATTAAACCCGCGTAGAAAATACTGGTTGGCCTTGCCTGAACCACTGTGTTGTGTGGCAACCGCACCGGGAATCACCTCAACCAGTTCGCCATTGCGTGATAAAGGCCGGTATTCAAACTGCTTCTGGCTAACCTCGCCCTGTGAAGCAGAGGTAGTTTGACCAATCAGATTCTTGCCGCGACCATCTTCTTCCACTTCAACCACGTCGAGCTGTTCGGCTTTTTCAGGATTTTCTGCTTTGAGGTGTTTTTTAAGTGCCTTTAAGCCCACTTTTTCTTTTTCCTGATCATCCAAATATTGCTCGATCTGGTCGGCATCGGTCTTGGGCTCTTGGCCTTCGTGGGCCCAAGCATCGGGAGCGCCGAGTCCTAATCCTAAAATCAGCTCGACACAGAGCAATAAAGGTTTTTTTCTGAAAGCAGGTAAATCAATAGACATGCGAAATCCTCAGATGGTTACTGATAAATTGAAGGTTAGAAGCAGAATTGATGGCGATGCTTAAAGCCTTAACAGACTTTAAGAATTGGACAGCACAACAAGCGGGCGAAACCTGAAAGGTTTGGCGAATAACACGGAATGAGAAACTGGCAGGAACGACTATTGATAAAAGCAATACCGGTGGCGAGTTAAGACCGACACCATTACTTGACAGTGCTTGACCCGGCGTTTGGTTTATGTCGGGAAAATAGGCTTTGAACAACCGG
>CAIUWU010000228.1 GCA_903902945.1 uncultured Pseudomonadota bacterium | reverse complement strand
GCTTGTTGGTGGTGGATAGCAATTTAATGATCACCCGATCCAACGAAATTGCCAAGCAGTTCTTTGATATCCCGGAAGGCGCACCGGCCAATTTAGCTTCGGTATCCACCAAATATGAAATGCCGGAATTATTGAAATGTGTGCAGCAGGTGATTAAAACTCGCCAGATAGTGGAATATGAATTTAGTTTACGATCAAATCAGTACTTTTTGATGCGACTTTCACCTTATCTTGAAAATAATCTTTCGCAAACCGACGTGACCGGCGTTGTATTGACAATACTGGATGTTACCGAAAAGAAAGAGGATGAAGAGAAGCTTAAGTTATCAGCATCGGTATTTGAGCACACATCAGAGGGTATCATGATTACCGATGCTGACAATAACATTGTCGCAGTCAACCCGGCGTTTACTAGAATAACTGGTTACACAGCAGACGAAGTCATAGGAAAAAATCCACGCATATTAAGCTCTAGCAGACAAACCAAGGATTTCTATCGGAACTTGTGGGAAAAACTGCTAACTACTGGCAGTTGGCAGGGTGAAGTGGAAAATAAGCACAAAGATGGGGCGTTTTATTTCGAATACTTGTCCATCAATATCTTGAAGAACACCGAAGGCAAAATTGATCGCTATATCGCCGTTTTTAGCGATATTTCAGAGGCTAAAAAAGCCCAGGAGGTAATTGAGCGTCAAGCCAATTATGATGATTTAACGCAATTGCCCAAACGCAATTTAATCAAGGATCGCATCGAACAATTGTTGTTACACAGCCGACGAGATAGTCGCCAGTTTGCAGTGATGTTTTTGGACTTGGATGATTTTAAAGCCATTAATGATTCACTGGGACATAATGCAGGGGACGAACTGTTGATCCAAGTCAGTAAACGCATAAAGTTGGCCTTGCGTGAAGCAGATGTTGTCGGCCGTTTGGGAGGCGATGAATTCGTGGTGTTGCTAAATGGAAATATCACCGCCGATGCCATTATCACCGTGACCAATAAGATACTGACATCCATTCATAAACCCTTTGAAATCTACGGGCATACTTTGGTAACGGCAGCCAGTATTGGCATCACAGTGTATCCTTCTGATGGTGATTCGGCGGAGGTGTTGATGAAGAACGCCGATAGTGCCATGTACGAAGCCAAACATAAAGGCCGAAACACTTACTGTTTTTTTACCCAAAAGATGCAAGACAATGCCAATAAACGCCAGTGGCTGATCACTGAGCTAGGAACAGCTATCGGAAGGCAGCAAATGCAGGTGCACTATCAACCCATTATCGAGTTGGCAAGCATGCAAGTGGTTGGGGCAGAAGCATTGCTGCGTTGGAACCACCCGCAAAAAGGTCCGATTGTACCGGATCATTTCATTCCGATTGCTGAGCAAACGGGTATTATCGCCCATTTATCTGAATGGGTGATCGATACGTGCTTGTTACAAGTTAAAGAACTGATCAAGAAACATAACCGAAACTTTCACATTTCGATCAATATTTCAATGGCGGAGTTTCTTTCACAAGCCCATATGGAATGGCTGTTTCGAACACTGGAAAAGTGCACACTGGCTCAATCAAAGCAGATCACGATTGAACTTACCGAGAGCATCAAGCTGATCAATAACGAAGAATACAGAACCGCACTAGGAAAAATTAAAGCCAGCGGTTGCAAGATTGCACTTGACGATTTTGGCACCGGACATTCGTCACTGAGTTACATCAAGCAGATACCTGTAGATATTATAAAAATCGATAAATCCTTTGTGCGTGATATTGCTATCGATCCGAGTGACGCGGCCATGAGTCAGGCAATCTTGAAAATGTCAAAAGCATTTAATCTAACCACTGTGGCCGAAGGTGTTGAAACCGAAGAACAGTTAATCTTTATGAAGCAGAACGGTTGTGAATATGCACAAGGTTATCTATTTGGCAAAGCGATGCCCTATGATGAATTGGTAGATTTCATTGCAACATTCAGTTATAGTATTTGAGAGCGTGTTGAGTATGACAAACGTGGGGCGTAATGACCACTGCCCGCGTGGCAGCGGCAAAAAATACATGTTTATCTGGCAACCAGCCAATGTCACGGGACAATCATCGAGCCTTGCCAGACGACTGGCGATCAGGGCTAGACATCGCGCGAT
>CAIUWU010000227.1 GCA_903902945.1 uncultured Pseudomonadota bacterium | reverse complement strand
TCATTCATGATCCGAAAAGTTGCTCAGCAGCTTCGACTATCGTAGCCAGTTGCTGTTGCGCTCCGACACAGGCAATCAGAATTTGCGCTGGCCGCGGCAACTGTTGCCAGCTCTGGTATAAGTCCTGATATTGATCATTGTGGCGATAATCGATGCTGCGTAACGGCTCAAACTGCCCGGCGGCTTCCAGCGTCCACTTCAAACGCGAATTACCAATGTCGATTAATAGCCTCATCGGATTTTTACGCTCACTTCGCCGGAAGCATAGCGTTTTGACACGCCATCCGGAGTCATCAGCAGCAAGAATCCGTTATCATCGATACCGGCCACCGTACCTTCAATGACTTGTTCACCAATCGAGAGCGTTACAGCCTGCTGATACAGACAATCATAAGCGCGCCATGGGTCGAGATAGGCATTCAAACCACAGTTATCGTAATCAGCCAGTACATCGATGATTTCATTGACCAACCAGGCCAGCAACTGATTGCGCAGCTTTCCAATATCAGCGCCGGCAAGCGTAGCCAGATCGGTCCACGGCTGCAGAATCGCAGTGCTCTGAGCCGGTGCTAAAAACAAATTCAGACCCAAACCGACGACCACATGACAAGGACCACTGCTTTCGCCGGATACTTCCAGCAGAATGCCGCCCAGTTTCTGCTGACGGTAATAAATATCGTTAGGCCATTTCAAGCCGAGACCATCGATGCCCAGCCGCTTCAGCGCCCGCATTACCGCCACACCGATAGCTAGGCTCAGTCCGGCAACGCTGGACGGATCACGCTGATAGCGCCATAACACCGACAAATACAGATTATGTCCAAACGGTGATACCCATTGCCGCCCTCTGCGGCCTCTACCGGCAGTCTGATGTTCGGCGACACAAACCTGTCGGTTGAGCGACGGATTGCGGGCCAGTTGCATTAGATAGGCATTGGTCGAATCGAGTACATCATGTATTTCAAAACCCTGCAGCAGTTGCTGGCTCCGTTCTGACAAATGGCAACGCACCGTTTCAAGATCAAGCAACTGTAAAGCCTGAGTCAGACGATAACCTTTACCAGTCACCGCAACATATTCCAGCCCCAGTTCCGATAAGGTCTGTAAATGTTTCCAGATACTGGTCCGGCTGATGCCCAGGGTTTGCGACAATTCGGTGCCGGAATGAAATTCTCCATCCGCCAGCAACTGTAATAGTTGTTTTAAGGTATCGGAAACCATTAGCGGCCTTAATCGGGAATTATCACGGCGAATTGAGTAAAAAACTGTCCCAGCTGATCGCGGTCGATACAGCTGACATCCAGTATCAGCTCGGCAGCGTTCAGCCCTCTTTGTTGCAGCGATTCGGTTTCGACATACAAATCAGTGACGTTATAGAGATCGAGAGCCGCAAAAATGGCTGACTGCTCTTTGAGCTGCATGGCGGCGGCCTGTTGCCCGGCCTGTAATTGCAGCACCCCATCATCGATAAACAGCAGCGTGACCGACTGATCGAATGCGGCGCAGGTGAGAATCAGGTCCAGATGTTCTGAGACATGCAGACCGTCGTTGGGCAAGCGTTTGATGACAAATAAATATTTTTTCATATCTCAGGCAAATACCAGGCAGCGATCAGCGTCCAGACTGGCCTCCAGCCATAAGCCCAATCCGGCGATTCTGAAACCTTCGGCGACATCGGTATCGGTCTTCCCCTGCCGTCTGGCTTCATCTTCACATAACAAACCACGGCGCTGGGCAGCTGATATACAGACCACCAGGTCGATTTGATGCTGTCTGGCTAGCGAGGACCATAGCGAGGTTAGGTTGATTTCGTCATCGGGCGGTGTTGCATGGCGCAAGGCGTGGTAGATACCGTCTTTATAAAAAAACACTCGCGGTACCTGATGACCTGCCTGAAGCGCGGCCTGAATAAACCGGTAGGCTTCTAAACCGGCATTGTTGTTATAAGGCGCACTGTTAACCTGTACGGCATATTTCATAAGACAATAATATAATTCCGCGACAATGGCCGGGCATTCTAATACGCCAGCCATTCACTGTCTGTGTTTTGTGCGTATGATTGCAAATCTTCAACTACTGGTAAGGATCACCATTTGCTGCCTATGAACTATAAATCACTGCTACTGGCTGGTTGTCTGTGTCTGTTTTCAGAATATCCGCAGGCACTGGATATTGACAAAATCCAGTTACCCGAAATGGGTGATTCGGCGGGCAGCATCATTTCGCCGATGGAAGAAAGACTGTTAGGTGCCGCTTTTTATCGCAATCTGCATAATCAGGCGGTGATTAATCAGGATCTGGAAATCCAGCAATACATCGAATCGATCGGTCAGCAACTGGCCGCCAACAGCGACACACCGACGTCACCTTTCCATTTTTTT
>CAIUWU010000226.1 GCA_903902945.1 uncultured Pseudomonadota bacterium | reverse complement strand
TCTGCAGGATGGCGCCGTCGGGGATGGGCTGACCGTTTTTCAGGGTAATGATTTCAACCTGTTCGCCGGAACGCAAGGTATAGGTTAACGGTTTGATCTGGCCATTGACTTTGGCACCACGGCAACTGTGACCGATTTCGGTATGAATCGCATAGGCAAAATCCAGCGGCGTGGCGCCTTTGATCAAATCGATCAACTTACCGCCCGGTGTCAGCACGAACACCCGGTCGGAAAACAGCTCGGTATGAAAGTTCTCGATCAGATTATCGGCGTTATCCTTGTCATCCAACAGTTGCCGCAGTGAGGCAATATTTTTCTCGGTAGCTGAATTGAATTTGCTGCCTTCTTTATAACGCCAGTGCGCAGCCACCCCCAGCTCGGCAAACTCATGCATGGCTCGGGTGCGAATCTGCACTTCTATCCGGTTGGCGTCGGGATCAAGCACCACGGTATGCAAGGACTGGTAACCGTTTTCCTTGGGATTGGCAATGTAGTCATCGAATTCTTTGGGAATGTACTGCCAGATGCTGTGCACCAGTCCCAGAACCGTGTAACAACTGGACAGGTTTTCGACGATCACCCGCACCGCCAGCAAGTCGTATAACTCATCAATAGTGAGTTTCTTGCGGCGCATCTTGTTCCAGATACTGTAGATATGCTTGGGACGGCCATAAACTTTGGCCTTGATCCCCTCTTCCACCAGTCTATCCTGCAAGGTTTCTAGAAACCGCTGAATGCAGGCCTGGCGATGATTACGCTTATCCGCCAGAGACTTGGCGATAGCAAAATAATTTTCCGGTTCCAGATAACGGAAAGCCAGATCTTCCAGTTCCCATTTGAACTGACTGATACCCAGGCGATTAGCCAGCGGCGCGTAAATATCCAGGGTTTCACGGGCAATAAAACGCTGAATTGAAACATCTTCGATCTTCAGATTGCGCAGACGCTGAATCCGGTAAGCCAGTTTGATCAGTACGGCCCTGACGTCATGAGTCATCGCCAGCAGCATGCGCCGCAAAATTTCCGACTGATTCGGCTCAATCGCCATTTCCGGACTGTAAATACTGACTTTGTTCAGCCACAGCACATCTTTGACCAGTGAGGCAACAGTCGCACCAAATTGCCGGGTAATTTCCGCTTCGCCGATACAACTGGCCACCCGTGAATCACTTAACAGCGAAGCCAGTATGGTCGGTAAATCGATATGCACCGCCATCAGCACCGTGGCAACATCAATGCCCTGAGGACGAATATTGCCGACAACGGTATCTGAACGGGTTTTAGCCTCTTCGACCATCGCCAATGCTTTGACTATCTGCGCCGCATCGGCTTGCTCAAACCCCGGAAATAACTGTTTCACCAAGTCAGTTGTGTCGTTCATAGTCCTGCCGCAAACTCCCGTTTTATGGGGCAATGCCGTTAAGCCAAACGCCGCATTTAAACCATGCCGCCCGTTTTCTTTGCTGTGTTGCGCTTAAAGTAAAACCCGCTCTATCCCGCCGTCTCTGGCCTGTTTGACATAATTGTCCAGCCATTTCTTGCCTAGCAGATGACGCGCCATTTCCACCACGATGTAATCAACCTCAAGCTTTTCCACTTCCCCCTGATAACGCTGCAAGCCTTGCAGACAAGATGGACACGAAGTCAGCAGCTTGATTGGCGCTTTGTTGTCAGTGCCGCGCAGTTTGCTAGCATCAGCCTGCAATTCTTCGGCCTTGCGGAATCTGACCTGGTTGGAAATATCGGCACGACCGACAGCCAGGGTTCCCGATTCACCGCAGCAGCGTTCCGATTTGTTGACTGGCGCGCCACCCAGCAAGCCACTGACAGTCTTTAACGGTTCCTGCTGTTTCAGCGGCGAATGACAAGGGTCATGGTAAAGATAATGCTGACCGCTGATACCATCAAGCTTCAGGCCTTTTTCCAGCAGGAATTCATGAATGTCGACAATCCGGCAACCCGGAAAAATCTTGTCGAACTCATAATCCAGCAACTGATCCAGACAAGTACCGCAACTAACTACCACGGTCTTGATGTCCAGATAATTGAGCGTGTTCGACAACCGATGAAACAAGACCCGGTTATCGGTAGTGATTTTGTCGGCTTTATCAAACTGGCCGGCCGCCCGCTGCGGATAACCGCAGCATAAATAACCCGGCGGCAGCACGGTCTGCACACCCACCTCATATAACAAAGCCTGGGTTGCCAGCCCTACCTGGGAAAACAGCCGCTCGGAACCGCAACCGGGAAAATAAAACACCGCTTCCGAGTTGGTACGGGTTTTTTCGCGATCACGGATAATCGGCACGATATAGTTATCTTCAATATCCAGTAATACCCGTGCGGTTTTCTTCGGTACATGGGCCGGCATTTTCCGATTGGTAAACTGAATCACCTGTTCGACAATCGGTGCTTTACCGGTTGAAGATGGTGGCTGTTTGATCTGCGCTTTGCCCCAGGGTTTCAGGAAAAAATGCGCCAGTCGCTGACCTTTATAGGCCCATTGCACCAGCAGTTTCCGCATCAGTTTGACGCTGTTGGGGTGGCTGGTGGTCAGAAAGGCAATCGCAGCAGTCTTAATCGGATTAAAACTTTGCTTGCCCATTTTGCGCAGCAGATTACGCATATTCATCGACACATCGCCAAAGTCGATATCAACCGGACACGGGCTGTAACATTTGTGGCAAACGGTACAGTGATCGGCCACGTCTTCAAACTGCTGCCAGTGATGAATCGAAATCCCGCGACGAGTCTGTTCTTCGTACAGGAAAGCCTCAATCAACAATGAGGTAGCAAGAATTTTATTGCGCGGCGAATACAACAGGTTGGCGCGCGGCACATGCGTGGAGCAAACCGGCTTACATTTACCGCAGCGCAGACAGTCTTTGACCGAATCAGCGATGGCACCGATATCGCTTTGCTGCATGATCAGCGATTCGTAGCCCATCAAACTGAATGAAGTGGTATAGGCGGCCCGCAAATCGGCTCCCGGCATTAACTTGCCACGATTGAAGCGCCCTTCCGGATCGATCTGCTGTTTATAGGCATGGAAACTGGCCAGCTCCTGCTCGCTGAGAAATTCGTACTTGGTAATGCCAATACCATGTTCACCGGAAATCACCCCTCCCAGCGAACGTGCCAGAGTCATGATCCGGGCCACTGCCTGATTGGCCTCCTGTAACATTTCATAATGATCGGAGTTGACCGGCAGATTGGTATGCACATTGCCGTCACCGGCGTGCATGTGCAGCGCCACAAACACCCGGCCTCTCAAAATATCTTTATGCACCGCTTCGATACGCTCGATCACCGGCCGGAAATTATCACCGTTAAAAATTTCATTCAGGCCTGGCAATAATTCCAGTTTCCAAGACACCCGCAGCGAATGATCCTGCAAGCGATGGAATAAGGTCGGATGATCGGCACGGTTGGTTAAAGGCTGAACCTCAATACCCTGACCGGCAAACTGCGCTTCGGCCTGCGCCAGCGGCAGATCCAGATGCTGATACAGCCAGTGCCAGCGGTTTCTGACCGTCGCAATCAGATCCAGCGCCATCGCCTGCCGGTCACCGATCAGCTCGGCTTTATTGACATCATCACTGTAAAAACGCAGGGGCAGATCGCCTTGCAGCAAATGGCTGAGCGCATCGCATAACCGCAGCTTGTTACGCAGTGACAGCTCGATATTGATTCGCTCGATACCATCACAATAATCGCCCATTCGCGGCAGCGGAATCACCACGTCTTCATTGATTTTAAAAGCATTGGTATGTTTGGCAATTGCAGCGGTACGGGCCCGGTCGAGCCAGAATTTTTTGCGGGTTTCGGCACTGACAGCAATAAAGCCTTCGGCACTGCGCGCATTACATAAGCGCACCACTTCGGAAGCGGCAATCGCTACCTGATTTTCATCATCCCCGACAATGTCGCCGATCAACACCATTTTCGGCCGGCCATGACGCTTGGCTTTGGTGGCATAGCCGACCGCTTTCACATAGCGTTCATCCAAATGTTCCAGTCCGGCCAGCATCACTCGCCCGGTGCCGGATTTAGGCAGACTGGCCAGATAATCGCGAATCTCAACGATAGCTGGCACCGCTTCCCGAACCTGCCCGAAAAACTCCAGACAGAAAGTGCGGGTATAGGCCGGCATTTTATGCAGAATCCAGCGCGCCGAAGTAATGATGCCATCACAGCCTTCTTTCTGAATGCCTGGCAGGCCACCGAGAAACTTATCGGTCACATCCTTGCCCAGCTCACCTTTACGGAACTGCTGACCGGCCATATGCAAGCTTTCTTCGCTCAGCAGTTTTTTACCGTCGGCATCAAAACGTCTGAGGGTAAAACTGACTTCCGGCTGATCGTGGATTTTGCCCAGATTATGATTGAAACGCTCGACCTCCAGCCAATTGCCATCGGGCGTCACCATGCGCCAGGACAGCAGATTATCGAGCGCCGTCCCCCACAGCACCGCTTTTTTGCCACCGGCATTCATGGCGATGTTGCCGCCAATACAAGAGGCATCCGCCGAAGTCGGATCACAGGCAAACACCAATCCGGCCTGATCGGCCACATCCATCACCCGGCGAGTAACGACACCGGCTCCGGTGTGAATCGTGGCGTAGGTACTGTCTACGCCCGGCAGCGCCGTCTGATAATCCACCGCACTGATTTCCAGCAGCTTTTCGGTATTGATAACCGCCGAATACGGCGTTAATGGCACCGCACCACCGGTATAACCGGTACCGCCGCCACGCGGAATGATAGTCAGCCCTAGCTTGATACAATCTCTGACCAGATGGCCGATTTCCTGTTCATTTGAGGGATATAACACTACAAACGGATATTCCACCCGCCAGTCGGTAGCGTCGGTAACATGCGAGACCCGGGCAAAGCCATCAAAACAAATATTGTCCTTGCGGGTATGTTTGGAAAGCAGCGCCAGCGTCTTGCGGCGCATCTGACGGGTACGGTCGAAATGCTCGGCAAAACTATCGACCGCCTGATGGGCCGCTTCGATCAGTTGCGCGACTTTACTGGCCCGACTGGCGTCTTCGCGGATCAGTTCATCATGGCGGGTTTCGATTTGCTTTAAACGATGCCGTAATGCCGACAGCAAAGCGCGGCGGCGTTTGACATTTTCCAGCAAATCATCCTCGAGATACGGATTACGCTGCACCGCCCAGATATCGCCCAGCACTTCATACAACATCCGCGCCGAACGGCCGGTGACCTGTTCATTACGCAGCGATTCGAGAATCTGCCAGTAGGGTTCCCCCAATAACCGGATCACAATTTCGCGATCAGAAAAAGAGGTGTAGTTGTAAGGAATTTCACGAAGCCGGGGCTGAGCCTCGGCTGAAGACCAAATATGCGGTGATTGGGATTGCAATGACATCCTGAGAAACGGCAGCTTTAAAAATAAGGGACCGATTGTATCATCCGGCCCACGGCAAAAATACCACTTATCTGACAGGAAAATAGCCCGACAAAAAGGCGAGGATGCGCTGTTCCAGCCAGTATTCCGGTTTTAAGAGTTTACGGCCGCCGATAAAACCGACATGACCGCCCTGTGCCGCCAGCTCCAGAACGACACTAGCCGACAACTGATCGTCGGACGGCAACACCGCCGGAGTCATGAAAGGGTCATCGACGGCCTGAATGATCAGCGTGGGTAACCGAATCGATTTTAAATATTGTCTGGCACTGGAACGCCGGTAGTAATCATCAACGCCGCTGAAACCATGCAAAGGCGCAACCACAAGGTCATCGTACTGCCAGAAAGAACGGATGTTGCGAAGATCGCCGAGCTGCTGCAGCTTATCAAACTCGCTAGCCAGGCCCTGCCGCTGCAGATATTGGCGCTTGTCCTGCATATAGCGTTTTAAATCGCCCAGCAGATATGCGCGGTAGATTTTCGACCAGCCGCTATCGAGCCGGGTAGCACAGACATCAAGCTGCAACGGCACCGACACCGCAATTGCCGCCCGCAAGTCGATACCACTCCGGCCTTCGCCCAGCCATTTCAACAATACATTGCCACCCAGTGAAAAACCAATCGCCGCCATCGGCCGCTCAGGAAAACGCTGACGCAAGCTTTGATAGACAAACTGCAAATCGTCGGTATCACCGGCATGATAGGCCCGCGCCAGCCGATTGGGTTCACCGCTGCAACCTCTGAAATTAATCACCACACTGGCCAGACCGGCTGCCGATAACGCCAGCTGCAAACCGCTGATATAACCAGACTGCGCACTACCTGCCAACCCATGCAATAAAATCAGCAATGGCGCATCGGATTGTCCGTAAAAATCGAGATCCAGGAAGTCGGTGTCCGGCAGGGTCAGCCGCTCGCGGCTACTGTGCAGACCGGCGGCAGCGGTTCGGAATAAGGCCGGATAAATAGTTTGCCAATGGGGATTTTTCAGCCACCAGGCCGGGGTAAATTGTGCAGCCGAAATCATGAATGAATTGTAAGAAAAAATAATGCAGCCAATTTACCCCAAGAATAAATTTTCATGTCATCCTTGAACCACTTTTCTCTCTCAGCAGGCCTCACAATGCAACATTTACTCATAGTCGCGCATGGTAGTCGTCGTCACGCATCGAATCAGGAAATCCGTTATCTAGCTGAAAAACTCAATAAAAACAATCGCACCTTTGCCAGCATTAGCTGTGCTTTTCTGGAACTGGCTACGCCGTCGATTCCCGACGGCTTACTGGAACTGATTGAGCAAGGCGCGGCGGAAATCATCGTAATGCCCTATTTCTTGTCGGCCGGACGCCATGTCAGTGAAGATATCCCGGCGGCAATCAGCAGCGTACTTGCCCAAAAGCCCAATATCAAAATCCAGATGGCCGATTATCTGGGCGCCTCGCCGCGCATCGGTGAATTGTTGCTGGAACAGGCGCTCAGTTTCAGTCTGGCCTCTCAGCAATAAAGCATGTTCAATGCCATTAAGCATCTGCCCTCGACCGTCTGGCTGATCGGACTGATCAGCCTGGTCAACGACAGCGCCGGTGAAATGCTCTATCCGCTGATTCCGCTGTATTTGTCTTCGGTATTGATGGCCGGCCCCAAAACCCTGGGGCTGATCGAAGGCATTGCCGAAGCCACCGCCAGTTTGCTGAAACTGTTTTCCGGGGTAATCGTCGATCGGACCCAGCGCAGCAAACCCTGGATTATTTTCGGTTATGGTCTGGCCGGATTGGGCCGGCCATTGATAGCTTTTATCAACAGCTGGCCATGGTTGTTGCTGATCCGCTTTAGCGACCGGGTCGGTAAAGGTTTGCGCTCGTCGCCGCGTGACGCCCTGCTGGCCAATAGCATCGATGCCAGTCAGCGCGGTCTGGCGTTCGGCTTGCACCGGGCGATGGACAATGCCGGCTCGGTGCTGGGTCCTTTACTGGCATTCCTGTTTTTATCCTGGCATATCGATTTGCAGCAGATTTTTCTGTATGCAGCAGTGCCGGCCGTGATTTGTCTGGCACTGACTTTTGCCATCAAAGAAGACAAGCCTGATGCAAGCGCTACCCCGCATAACCGCTTTGACTGGCATCTGAACCAGATGCCAGCCGTGTTCAAACGCTATCTGCTGGTGGTGGCTTTATTCACACTGGGTAATTCTTCGAATATGTTTCTGTTGCTGCGTGCCCGCGAGCTGGGCGTCAGTGAGGCCGAGATTCCGCTGCTGTGGGCAACGGTTTCGGCGGTTGCGATGCTGTTTGCCACACCGCTGTCAGCCTGGTCAGACCGTCTGGGCCGCACCCGCCTGTTGCTGGCCGGTTATCTGGCATACGCGCTGTTTTATGCCGGTCTGGCAATACTGATTGAACAGCGCTGGCTGTTGTTTGGCTGGTTTGGTTTTTACGGTCTGTTCATGGCAGCCACCGAAGGTGTGGAAAAAGCCCTGGTCGCCGATCTGGCACCGCGACATCTGCGAGGTACGGCGTTTGGCTGGTTTAATCTGACTGCCGGGCTGATGCTGTTACCGGCATCACTGATTTTCGGCAGTCTGTATCAGTCTGCCTCGCCAATGTTGGCCTTTGCTTTTTCGGCCAGCTGCGCATTGCTCAGTGCCCTGCTACTGAAACTTTGGGTCAGGGATTGAATCAAATCACCTGACACGATTCACAAAATGCATAGCCACCCAGATAAGCAGTCTTGATCGGCAAAGCTTGCTGGAAAGTGTGTCTGGCTTTTTTACGCAAGCGGCTGAGCAGCATATCCATGCGTGACAAAGGATTGTCATAACAGCTGGCATAAATCTGGGCTGCCAGCTGAGCTTTAGTGACAACTTTGCCTTCGGCCTGCATCAACACTGTTAACAAACTCAGCTCGCGGCTATTCAGCGGCAAGCAGATACCGGCAGGGGATTCCAGAATCCAGCTCGATAGCGTTAAGCGCCAGGGCTTGGCGACCGGCTTTACCCCGACAGAGACCGGTTTGCGATCAGTGTTTGCTGGCAGCTGCCGCAGCAGAGCCCGCAGATTGGATATTAGGTATTCGGCGGCCACCGGCCTGATCAAATTACGGTCGGCACCGGCCTCAAGCCAGAGCATTGCATGCGGCCAGTCACGCCGGGCACTGAGGGTAATGACCTTGAGATCTAACATCCCGCATAAGTGTTTTATCAGATTCAGATAATCGAAACTGCCGGGTTCGATGTCGATAATAACGATATCAACTACTTGGCGGTCTAACAGCTGATACAAGCTTGCGCTATCGGCTACCGTATAGACCCAAAAACCCGCTTGCTGCAGGTAGGACTGATAATGTGCGGCATCATTGTGAAATAAGACTACCAACCGCGGGTGAGCATCACAGTGGTTGTTAGACATAGTCAAACGCTTTGTTATTGAAGAGAGATGATTGCATCAGGCTTAAAAACCTTAAAAAGCCGATAGAGGCGGGCAACATATAACAGACGTCAAATTGTTGTCAACTCTGAAAACATAACCCGGCTTGCCATGAGCGCTTAATCTGCCGAGTCCTTTTTTGACACCACCTGCAAGCCTTTAATAAGCAGCATGTCTTGCAGCACTTGCTCACAAACCTGCAGCCGTTGTTCGGCATGATCGACCACACTCTGTTTTTCATGGCTCGGCAATTGATTGAATAACGCCAGCAAGCGTTGCAGTAAACAGTCGTCTGAAGGCGGTTTATCGGCATCGGCCAGTGAATAATGACCATCAGCTTCTTCAATCATTTCATTACGCCATTGCTTACCTTCACCGGTCAGCAACCAAGACGGTTCACAACCCAAAACCCTGGCAATTTCACCTGCATAAGCCGAACGCTTGGCATCCCGCCTGATCAGGGCACTCAAGTTCGAGCGATCAAGCCCGGCCACATTTCTGACCAAATCCGACTGAGACCATCGCCTAGCTTCTAAACATAACTGAATTCTTGACCCTAAACCCATGACCAACCCGTTACAAATGTTGACAACATAATTGCAGTTTTTGACAAAAAATAAAAAGCATGAAAAACTTTTATGATGAAAAATAACGACAAACAGCTTATAGCAGCGTTGGGTGGCCAAAGCCAATTAGCTAGGCTATTAGGTGTTCATCGCTGCACTGTCTATCAGTGGACCAAACGCGGCATTCCTAAACCCTGGCGCCTTTATCTGCAAAAATCCTATCCGGAACTTTTCCAGGATAAATTGTCATAGCCAATCGTCGGTAGCTTGCCGTTCAGTCAATTGCCCAACCGGAATAATCGCTGTTAACGCCAAGCCTATTTTTCAATAGCCGGCATTATAACCAGAACCGATTCAATAACTCAGGCAAACACACTTCACTTCAGCTGTGCACCTGCAAACTGCAACTGGCGCCAGGCCTCGAACAAGACGATAGACACGGTATTAGACAGATTCAGACTGCGACTCTCGGGTTTCATCGGCAAATACAGTTTGGCGTCGGCCGGATGCCGATTGAGAAACTCGGCCGGCAAGCCACGGCTTTCGGGGCCAAACATCAACGCATCGCCTTCCTGATAGGCCACCTCGCCATACAGCCTTGAACCTTTAGTGGTCATTGCAAACAGCCGCTGAGGATGCGCTCGCTCCAGATAATCCTGAAGATTGGCGTATTGATGGATATTGACCCATTCGTGATAATCCAGCCCGGCTCGGCGCAGACGCTTGTCGTCAAGCAAAAAACCCAGGGGCTGAATCAAGTGAAGCTGTGCGCCGGTGTTGGCGCACAGCCGGATAATATTGCCGGTGTTGGCCGGAATTTCCGGCTCGAACAACACAATATTCAACATAGCCGTCATACTCCCGGATTATCTCGGCGCGATAGCCGATAGTTTCCAGATATCGCGGTTATATTCAGCAATGGTCCGGTCAGTAGAAAACTTACCGCTGGCAGCGGTATTAAGAATACTCATTTTGGTCCATTGCTCCTGATCGCGATACGCGGTTTCGACCCGCTGCTGGGCATCGATAAAACTGCGGAAATCAGCCAGCGTCATCCAAGGATCATGACGGCTTTTCAATGAAGCAATAATGTCATTGAACAATCCCGGTTCAAACTGATTGAAATGGCCACATTCCAGCAAATGCATCACTGCCTGCAAATCGGCATCCTGATTAATAAAGTTTTCCGGACAGTAATGCGGTCTTAGGCTCTCGACTTCCTCTTCGGTCAGGCCAAACAGGAAGAAATTATCGTCACCGACTTCCTCGCGAATCTCAATATTGGCGCCATCGAGCGTGCCTATGGTCAGGGCACCGTTCATCATCAGTTTCATGTTGCCAGTACCGGAGGCTTCTTTGCCGGCGGTGGAAATCTGCTCGGACAAATCCGCCCCCGGGCAGATTACCTCCATTGCCGACACCCGGTAATTGGGCAGGAAAATCAGTTTCAGCTTATTACCGACATCGGGATCGTTGTTGATCACTTCCGAGACGTTATTGATCAGCTTGATGATTTTTTTCGCCATCACATAACCCGGAGCAGCTTTACCGCCAATCAGCACGCACCGCGGCACCCAGTTGTCGGTATCAGCATGTTTGATCCGGTTATAGAGATGAATCACATGCAACACATTCAGTAACTGGCGTTTGTATTCATGAATCCGCTTGACCTGAACATCGAACAAAGCATCCACATTCAGATCCAAATCATGTTCGGTCTTTTTCAGATCAACCAGCCGCTGCTTGTTACGGAATTTGATTTGTTGCCATTTTTTGCGGAAAGCCGCATTTTCGGCAAATGGCTTCAATTTCGCCAGCTGCGACAAATCGGTAATCCAGCCAGCGCCAATCGTGTCGGTAATCAAATCGGCCAGCTCCGGATTACAGCCAGCCAGCCAGCGCCGCGGCGTCACACCATTGGTTTTGTTATTGAACTTCTGCGGCCATAACTGATAAAAATCTTTAAACAAACCGTCTTTCAGTAGTTTTGAATGCAGTTCGGCCACACCATTGACCGAAAAACTGCCGACAATCGCCAGATAAGCCATTCTCACCTGCTGAACCGGGCCTTCTTCGATCAGCGACATCCGCGCCAGTTTTTCAGCATCGCCCGGCCAGTGTGAGGCAACTTCCGACAAGAAGTGCGCATTGATTTCAAAAATGATTTCCATCAGTCGCGGTAACAACTGCTGCATCAGATGCACCGGCCATTTTTCCAGCGCTTCCGGCAGCAAGGTATGGTTGGTATAAGCCATGGTGTGACGGGTTATCTCCCAAGCCGCCTTCCAGCTGACACCCTGAATATCCACCAGCAAACGCATCAGTTCCGCCACCGCAATACTGGGATGGGTGTCATTGAGCTGAAAACAGTTTTTGGCAGCAAATTCGCTAAAGTCATTGCCATGCACTGCCACCCAGCGCCCAATCACATCCTGCAAACTGGCCGAAGCCAGCAGGTATTGCTGTTTCAGCCGCAGCACCTTGCCATTTTCATTGGCATCATTCGGATACAAGACCATGGTGATATTTTCAGCCGTATTTTTCTGCGCCACTGCCTCGGCATAATCACCGGCATTAAACTCCTGCAAATTAAACTCTTCGGTCGATACCGCCTTCCATAAGCGCAAGGTATTAACCGTATCATTTTGATAGCCCGGAATCGGCGTATCGTAAGGCAACGCCAGAATATCCTGGGTATCGACCCAGAACACATGCAGCTTGCCTTTTTCATCGACATGTTTCTCGGTACGACCGCCAAACTGAATCCGCACCATATATTCCGGACGTTCGATTTCCCAGATATTGCCCATCCGCAACCAGTGATCAGGCCGTTCAACCTGCTCGCCATTGACAATATCCTGCGTGAACATGCCATATTCATAACGCAGACCATAACCGGTCACCGGCAACTGCAAAGTGGCGCAACTGTCGATAAAACAGGCAGCCAGACGCCCTAGACCACCATTCCCCAAGCCGGCATCGGGCTCACTGTCCAGCAACTCTTCCAGATGAATCCCCACATCATAAAGTGCTTTCTGCGCCACATCATCGACCCCCAGATTGAGCATGGCATTACTCAGCGAGCGCCCCATCAAAAATTCCATCGACAGGTAATAGGCCTTGCGACAATTTTCATCGCGATAGGTGTTGTAAGTGTTTTTCCAGCGCTCGGCCAGACGGTCACTGATCGCCAGCGACAAGGCCTGATAGGCATAATGCACCGATTGACAGTTTTCATCACGCCCCAGACGATGGCTGTAATAATGTTTGAAATCGGCTATCAGATGTTTCT
>CAIUWU010000225.1 GCA_903902945.1 uncultured Pseudomonadota bacterium | reverse complement strand
CCCGGTGCCACCATAGGCCGACGCTTGTTCATCGATCATGGTGCCGGAGTTGTTATTGGTGAAACAGCGGAAGTCGGTAACGATGTCACTCTCTATCATGGTGTTACGCTGGGCGGCACCAGCTGGAATCAGCATAAGCGCCATCCGACCTTGGGCGATAAGGTGTTGGTTGGTGCCGGCGCTAAGATTCTCGGCGCGATCACGCTGGGTAATAACGTCCGGGTCGGGGCCAATTCGGTAGTGGTCAAAGATGTGCCGCCTTGCTGCACGGTGATTGGGATTCCCGGCCGCATCATCCAAACCCGTGGGGTTAAGCTGCAGAATGCCCGAGGAATCGATCTGGATCATCATCTGATTCCCGATCCGATGACTAAAGCGATTAATTGTTTGCTGGAGCGGATCGAAAAACTGGAAACCCAGCAGCCGCTCGCTACGGCGCTGGCTAATGAAGACTGTTCACTATGTGAATCCGAAACCGTCTGCCGGGTTGAAGATCCGCTGACCCGCAGTTCAACCATGAGTATCAATTGATGGACTTACTCGATTTCGAGGCCAGCGAGCTTTATTTCCAGCGTCCCGATAGTAGCGAAGTGCAAGCCTTAATCGAACAGGCTTCCGGTTTGTATGGTCAGGGAGAGGCAGAATTGCCGTTGCTCAAAGCTTATCTGCGAGCGCCGCAATCGTTGAATGTGCTGGTTGCCTTGAACCGCTTTTATTACTACCAGCACCGCTTGAGCGAAGCCTTGCTGATATCTGAAAAAGCCTTGGCGCTGATCGCGGCGACAACCGGTTTGCCGGCAGACTGGCGGCAACTGGAGATACAGCAATTACAGTCAGCTGCTGGTAGTGACTTAACCGAGATCCGCCTGTATCTGTTTACCCTGAAGTCACTGGGATTTCTGCATATGCGGCTGGAGCACCTGATCCTTAGCCAGCAGATCTTTGAGAAGCTGATCGCGGTGGATCACAAAGATCGTATCGGCGCCAGTGCTCTTCTGGAGCTGGTTTTGCAACGACAACAGCAATATCAAGCGCAGGCCGATGTGGCTGGCGATTAAATAAAGGTGAGCAATATGAGTCTTAATGACGATATCGAAGAACTGGAATCAGCCGAAGACTTTTTACAGTATTTCGGCGTGAGTTATGAACAGAGTATTGTTCATGTCAATCGCCTGCATATTCTGCAACGCTTTCATGATTATCTGGCGCAGGCAGTCGAAAAATTGCCCGAACACGACGATACCGTGTTCGCGATTTACAAACAGTTGCTGGCGCGCGCTTATCATGACTTTGTGATTTCCGATGCCCAGACCGAAAAAGTGTTCAAGGTATTCAAAATGGGCGAGCCGCAAAGCGTTTTTGTTTCACTGACTGATATCAAAACATGATTGAAGAACGTTTCGATGAACAACGCTTCGAATTCGGCGAAGCAGTCCGGGTGATACGAAATGTGCGGAATGATGGCACTTATCCCGGTATGCCGGTCGGCGAACTGCTGGTCAGACGCGGCAGTGTCGGCCATGTGATCGAAGTCGGCACTTTCTTGCAGGATCAGGTGATCTATACCGTACATTTTCTCAGTCAAGGCCGGATGGTTGGTTGTCGTGCCGAAGAACTGATACCCGAAGCTGCGACCTGGAATCCCAGTCGTTTCGAGTTTCACGATCAGGTAATCTGCGACAGGGATCTGGCAATCAATGGCGAGATCATCGTTAGTAAAGGCAGTCAGGGCGAAGTGCTGAAGGTGCTCAGAGATAGCTTGCCGATTCAATACCATATCCGTTTTCCGGGGCGGACTTTGCAAGTACCCGAGTCGGTGCTGGAACCGGCCGACCCCGAGAGCTTCAGCAGAGCCGAGGAGTAAGTCATGGCCGATGCAGTCAGTGCTGATACAGAACCCTACACATTGTTAAGAGCGGCCTTGAATTTGTATCAAAAACCGCCATCCGAATTAAGTGCCGAACAGTGGCAGCAAGCTTCCCGGCAGGCGCGCAATGAGTTCCAGATAGAAACACGGGTCTTGAATTCAAGCGAAGCGGCCGGTGTGGTGGTGCCCGAACAGTTGGTGGAGGCTGCTTTCCAGGAAGTACGGCAACGCTTTGATACTGAGGCGGCTTTTGTTACCGCACTGAGTGCCAATCAGCTGGATGCAGGCCTGCTGAAAGCGGCGCTGAGCAGACAGTCCAAGGTTGATCTGGTCATGGAAAAGATCGCGGCGCGGGTGCCAGAGGTCAATGAAGTCGAAATCGGCATTTTTTATCACTCGCATCCGGAAAAATTCTTTTGCCCTGAACAACGGCATGCCCGGCATATTCTGATCAGCATCAACCCGGATTTTCCTGAGAATAGTCGTGAACAAGCCAGGCAGCGTATCGACAGCATTGCCGAACAATTGCGTCGCAAGCCACATAAATTCGCTGAGCTGGCATTGAAGCATTCCGAATGTCCCACCGCTTTCAATGGCGGCGATCTGGGGCATATCGTGCCGGGCAAACTTTATCCAGAGCTGGATCAGGCTTTGTTCGCGCTCAAAGAAAACCGTATCAGCGGGG
>CAIUWU010000224.1 GCA_903902945.1 uncultured Pseudomonadota bacterium | reverse complement strand
CTGAATTTACGTACTAATCCACCGGCCATCATTTTCATGGCAGGCCTGCAAGGTGCGGGTAAAACCACTACGGCTGCCAAGTTGGGTCGTCATCTCAAAGAAAAGAAAAAGAAAAAAGTGGGTGTGGTCAGTGTCGACGTTTACCGTCCGGCGGCGATCAAGCAATTACAGACTCTGGCTGATGAAGTTGGTCTGAAATTTTTCGAAAGTGATGTGTCGGAAAAACCGGTTGATATCGTTAACCGTGCATTAGATCAGGCCAGGCGTCAGTTTCTGGATGTCCTGATTGTCGATACGGCAGGTCGTCTGCATATCGATGATGAAATGATGACTGAGATCAAAGCTCTGCATGCTGCGATCAAGCCGATTGAAACCCTGTTTGTCGTCGATAGCATGACGGGGCAGGATGCGGCAAATACCGCCAAAGCTTTCCATGATGCATTGCCGTTGACCGGTGTGATTCTGACCAAGGCCGATGGTGATGCGCGTGGCGGTGCGGCGTTGTCGATTCGTCATATCACTGGCAAGCCAATCAAGTTTATCGGGGTTGGTGAAAAAACCGATGCCTTGGAGCCTTTCTATCCGGATCGTCTGGCCTCACGTATTCTGGGTATGGGCGATGTACTGTCGCTGATTGAAGATATCGAGCAAAAAGTTGATAAGCAAAAAGCTGAACAACTGGCCAAGAAGATTCAAAAAGGCAAAAGCTTTGATCTCAACGACCTGAAAGAGCAGTTGGAGCAGATGCAAAATATGGGGGGGCTGTCCGCCATGATGGACAAATTGCCGGGTATGGGCGGAATTCCGAAAGACTTGAAAGATAAGGTCGATGACAGGGATTTGGCGCGTCAAATTGCCGTGATTAACTCAATGACCCCGCAAGAAAGGCGTTTCCCTGATTTGATCAAAGGCAATCGTAAGCAGCGTATCGCCAATGGTTGTGGTCAGGATTTGCAAGCAGTTAACCGCATTTTGAAACAGCATCAGATGATGGAAAAAATGATGAAAAAGTTTAGCAAGGGCAATATTGTGAACATGATGCGCGGTCTGAAAAGTAATATGAAAGGGATGCGTATGTAATTTTTCCTTCACTTATGGGAAAAATTGCGTAGAATAGGCAGATTAATTTAGATTCAATGTTTTTTAAGGTATTCAAATGGTAAGCATTCGTTTGTCAAGAGGCGGCGCTAAAAATCGTCCTTTTTATCATGTTGTTGTCACTGACAGCAGAAGCAGTCGTGATGGTCGCTATATCGAGCGGGTTGGTTTTTTCAATCCTTTGGCCCGTGGTGGTGAGCAAAGACTGGTTCTGGATGCTGAACGTGTTCAGTACTGGAAAGCCAATGGCGCACAGCCCACTGATCGCGTTGCCAAATTAATTAAAGACGCAAGCAAAGCCGCTGCATAATTTGCCTTGGCTGATAGTGCTTACATAAACGCTGGACAGATATCCGGCGTTTTTGGTGTTAAAGGAGCGGTAAAAGTTTTTTCTTTTACTGAGCCGCGCGAAAACATTCTGCGTTATTCACCTTGGTTGTTACAAAAAAATGGTCTGACCCGGCAATTAAAAGTGCAGGGTGGTCAGCGCCAAGGTCATAACGTAGTCGCTAATATCGAAGGCATTGCTGATCGTGATCAGGCGGCTGCTTTAATCGGATGGGATATCCTGATTGAAAGATCTCAGCTACCCAAGCCCAAGCAAGGTGAATATTATTGGCTTGATCTGATCGGTTTGCAGGTGCAGACTCAGGACGGTATCAGTTTGGGTCGGGTCGATCATCTGCTTGAAACCGGCGCCAATGACGTGCTGGTTGTTATTGAGGGCGAGACCGAGCGTTTAATTCCTTTTCTGCAGCCGCAAACAGTGCTCAAAGTCGATTTGGATGCTGGTTTAATCGTTGTCGACTGGGACCCCGATTTTTGATTTGCTGATGCGGTTTGATGTTATCAGTCTGTTTCCGGAAATGGTTTTGAATGCCGCCGGATATGGTGTTACCGGCAAAGCCATCGAGCAGGGTCTGGTGGGGCTGACAGTGTGGAATCCTCGTGATTACACGCATGACAAGCATCGTACTGTCGATGATAGGCCTTACGGTGGCGGTCCTGGTATGGTGATGAAGTGCCAGCCGTTACTCGATGCGGTCGGTGCTGCAAAGCTGCAAAGCTTGCATGGCAATAGTCGCGTTATCTGTCTTAGTCCGCAGGGAAAACCGATCTCCCAGCAGATGTTGCAACAGATTGCCGAATTTGATCAGCTGGTTTTGGTGGCTGGTCGCTATGAAGGCATAGATGAGCGGTTCATAGAGCAAATCTGTGATGAAGAATGGTCGCTGGGTGATTATGTCATCAGTGGTGGTGAGCTGGGTGCGCTGGTGATTATCGACGCTGTAACCCGACTGATTCCCGGGGTGCTGGGCGATGATGATTCTGCTAGGCAGGATTCTCACTACGATGGTCTTCTGGATTGTCCCCACTATACGCGGCCTGAGCAGAATGAGCTGGGTGTGGTTCCTGAGGTGCTGATAGGTGGTCATCATGCTGACATCAGACGCTGGCGGATGAAGCAGTCGGTGGGTCGTACCTGGTTGAGAAGGCCGGATTTGTTGGAAAAATTAGAATTGACAGCCGAGCAGCAAGCTTTGCTGAATGAATTTAAAACTGAAGTTGATTTATTAGGGTGTGGTAATGAGCAAAATTATTGAAGAATTAGAAGCAGCGCAACTGAAAAAAGACGTGCCAGAATTCGGTCCTGGTGACACTGTTGTCGTTCAGGTTCGTGTTGTTGAAGGCACGCGTGAGCGTTTACAGGCTTTCGAAGGCGTTGTGATTGCCAAACGTAACCGCGGTCTGAATTCTGCGTTTACTGTCAGAAAAATCTCGCACGGCGTTGGTGTTGAGCGTGTTTTTCAGACTCATAGCCCTGCGGTTGGCGGTATCGAAGTTAAGCGTCGCGGTGACGTACGTCGCGCTAAATTGTATTACTTGCGTGATCTGACTGGTAAAGCAGCACGTATCAAAGAAAAACTGTCTTAATTCCGAAAAGCGGAGCCTTGTGCCGGTCACAAGTCTGGACAGTGAAAAAAGGCGGCATATAGCTGCCTTTTTTTTGCGTGGCGTTTGAGGGTTTCGTGGCAGCTTCTGCAAAGCTAATTGAAGAATTTCTCAGTGTGCTGTGGCTGGAATACGGTCTGAGTGAAAATACCCGTTCTGCCTATGGCAGTGATCTTGTGCTTTTCGATCGCTGGTTGAAGGCAAAAACCTTGCTTGAAGCCGATACCGGCAGCATCACTCAGTTTTTCAAATATCGTCAACAGCAAGGGCTGAGTCAGCGCTCATTAGCCAGAGTCTTGTCAACGCTCAAACGTTTTTACGCCTATTTGCTGCGTGAAGGCAAAATTAGCAGCGATCCTTGTGAGCTGATGGTGACGCCCAAAATGCTCAAATCGTTGCCGGACACGCTGACCGAAGCCGATGTCGAATTGTTGTTACAGGCGCCCGATACCCTGCATGCTTTAGGTTTGCGTGACCGCACCATGCTGGAAGTGTTATACGCCAGTGGCTTACGCGTGTCGGAGTTGGTCGGGCTTACCTTTCAGCAGATCAATCTGCGGCAAGGTTGTTTGCGGGTTATTGGTAAAGGCAATAAAGAGCGTCTGATTCCGGTAGGCGAAGTGGCGATGGATTGGTTGCAGCAGTATCTGCAATCTGCGCGTCAGGATATTCTGATCAATCAGCACAGTGATTATCTGTTTGTTACTCATCGCGGTTCCGCAATGACGCGTCAAGCCTTCTGGCATATCATCAAGCGCTACGCTAGGCTGGCCGGTATCAACAAGCATTTATCACCGCATACCTTGCGGCATGCCTTTGCTACTCATTTGATCAATCATGGCGCTGACCTGAGGGTGGTGCAGTTATTGCTTGGGCATTCCAATTTATCCACCACACAGATTTATACCCATATTGCTCAGCAGCGTTTAAAACAACTTCATAGTCAATATCATCCAAGAGGTTAATTCTTATGACAGCCAATATTCATCCCACTGCCTATATTGCCCCTGGTGTTATTCTGGGTGAAGCAGTCAGCGTAGGGCCTTTTGCCGTAATCGAAGCGGGTGCGGTGATTGGTGCAGGCAGTCAGATTGGTGCGCATGCCGTCGTGCATGGTGCTGTGCTGATGGGGGAAGGCAATATCTTGCATCCGCATGTGGTGCTGGGTGGGTTGCCCCAGGACTTGAGCTTCAAACCTGAAACCATGAGCCGGCTGGAAATCGGTGATCGTAATGTGTTTCGGGAGGGATTTACCGCGCACCGGGCCACAGTGGTCGGCTCGGCAACCCGGATCGGCTCGGATTGTTATTTTATGGCCAACAGTCATGTGGCTCACGATTGTGCGGTGGGAGACAAAACCATTTTTGCCAACAATGTTGCTATCGGCGGCTTTGTTGAGGTTGGCAACAACGTGTTTATGGGCGGCGCGGTGGTGGTGCATCAGTTTTGCCGGGTAGGCGCTTATGCGATTGTGCAGGGTACTACCGGTATTAATATGGATGTTTTGCCATTCACCCTGATTGGCGGACGTCCGGCTCGTCATTACAGGCTGAATATTGTCGGCATGCGCCGGGCCGGCATAGTGGGTGAGGATTATAAGCTGATTTCCAAAGCATTCCGGCTGTTACGAAACAAACAAAGTATCGCGGAATTGCCGGATAGCAAAGAGTTGAGTTATTTGCGCAGCTGGCTGAATGCAGAGTCCAAGCGAGGGCTGCATGGTTTTATGGATTTGGATGATTGACAGAAAAACTTGCATAACTCTTTTAAGCCGTTATAATGCGCGGCTCGAACTAAATAGACTTTAGGCGCGTAGCTCAGTTGGTTAGAGCACCACCTTGACATGGTGGGGGTCGGTGGTTCGAGTCCACTCGTGCCTACCAAACATTAAAGCACCCTAACAGGTGCTTTTTTTTATTGTGGAATCGAAAATGCCCGTAATTACTCTTCCCGACGGTTCTCAGCGTCAATTCGACCAGTCTATTACAGTAATGGATGTTGCCAAATCCATTGGTGCTGGTTTAGCCAAAGCAACTCTGGCTGGCAAGATTGACGGTACATTGGTTGACGCCAGTACCCTGATTGACAGCGATGTCAGTCTGCAAATCGTTACGGCCAAAGACGACGATGGTGTTGACGTCATTCGCCATTCCACCGCACATCTTCTCGCGCAAGCAGTCAAGCAATTATTCCCGACCGCCCAAGTCACTATCGGGCCTGTGATCGAAAATGGCTTTTACTACGATTTTTCGTATGAAAGATCATTTACCCCTGATGATCTGGCAGCGATTGAAAAACGCATGCAGGAACTGGTTGCTGAGGATATTGAAATCAAGCGTTCCTTGCTATCCCGTGATCAGGCGGTTGAGTTTTTCTCTGGCCTGGGCGAAAGCTATAAAGCGGAAATCATTGCCTCGATTCCAGCCAACGAAGCTTTGTCGCTATATCAGCAGGGCGATTTTACCGATCTGTGTCGCGGGCCTCATGTGCCAAGCACTGGCAAACTGAAAGCGTTCAAATTGATGAAAATTGCCGGCGCCTACTGGCGGGGTGATTCCAACAACGAAATGTTGCAGCGCATTTATGGCACCGCCTGGGGTGATGGTAAAGAGCTGGCGGCTTATCTGCATCGTCTGGAAGAAGCCGAAAAACGCGATCACCGCAAAATCGGCAAGGCGCTGGATTTGTTTCATTCCCAAGAAGAAGCGCCGGGGATGGTGTTCTGGCATGAGAAAGGCTGGACCATTTACCAGCAGGTTGAGCAGTATATTCGCCAGAAGTTAAGAGTTAACGGTTACAGCGAAGTTAAAACCCCGCAGATTGTGGATCGTACTTTGTGGGAAAAATCGGGTCATTGGGACAAATTTGGCGACATGATTTTCACGACGCATTCTGAAAGTCGTGATTATGCGGTTAAGCCGATGAATTGCCCCTGTCATATTCAGATTTACAATCAAGGCATTAAAAGTTACCGAGATTTGCCTGTTCGTTTGGCTGAGTTTGGTTCCTGCCACCGCAACGAACCCTCCGGTACCTTGCATGGTTTGATGCGGGTCAGAAACTTTGTGCAGGACGATGCGCATATTTTTTGTACCGAAGACCAAATTCAGGCCGAGGTTTCTACCTTTATTGATCTGCTGTTTGAAGTCTATAAGGATTTCGGTTTTGAAGATGTGCTGATCAAGCTCTCTACCCGTCCTGAAAACCGGGTTGGCGAGGATGCTGTTTGGGATAAGGCCGAAAATGCCCTGGAACTGGCGTTGAACAACAAAGGTCTGGATTGGCAGTTGCAACCCGGTGAAGGTGCTTTTTACGGTCCTAAGATTGAATTCTCGTTAAAAGACTGTATTGGCCGGGTCTGGCAATGCGGCACCATTCAGGTGGATTTCTCGATGCCGGATCGTCTGAGTGCTGCCTATATCGGTGAAGACAGTGCCCGTCATGTGCCGGTTATGCTGCATCGAGCCATCCTAGGCTCACTGGAACGCTTTATCGGTATTCTGATCGAACAGCATGCCGGCAACTTCCCGTTATGGCTGGCGCCGGTACAATTGGTGATCATGAATATCACCGATAAGCACG